>JBEAPQ010000310.1:0-28864 GCA_041164325.1 Planctomycetota bacterium
GGCCGCGCGTGTCGTCGAAGTCGCTGGTGTCCGCACGGGCCGGCCCGCGGTGCGTGGCGTTGACACCCCCCTGTGCTGCGGAGGCCGCGGCCGCGCCTTCGCTCGCCGGCAGGATCCCGCCCTGGATGCGCGCATGCCCGAGCAAGAGTGCGATCGGCGCGTCCAGGGCGTCCCCATCGTGCGGATCACAGTTGAGGTCGCCGAGCAGGACGAACGCGGCGTCCGGAGCGAGGCCGCCGCGGCGTCCCTGGTCGTCGACGATCCATGTCGCGCGCTCGGGCGTCAGGTAGTCGGCCCAGAACCGGATCTCGTCATGGTTGCGTCGTCCGTTGCGGTCCTCCGGGCCGTCGAAGACGGGAGGCGTCGGGTGGCTCGCGAGGACGTGGAGGATGCGTCCGTCAGGCAGGATGACGGGCACATCCCAGTGGGACTTCGAGGAAAGCCGCATGGCGGCGTGCGCGCTGGCGTCGAGGAAGCCTTCGGGCATCCGGTGCCCGGGCATGTCCTGCCAGCGGAGCAGCCGGAACGTCCGGATCCCGCCCTCGACGATCGGGAAGCGGGACAGCAG
This sequence comes from Planctomycetota bacterium, assembly GCA_041164325.1. Taxonomy (GTDB): domain Bacteria; phylum Planctomycetota; class UBA1135; order UBA1135; family UBA2386; genus JAQCBR01. The sequence goes on from JBEAPQ010000310.1 coordinate 569, forward strand.
CGCCATGCCGTACTGGCCCGTGTGGGTGCCGTAGCCGAACGCGTCGCCGGGCCCGCCGATCGCCCCGTCACCGTCGAGGTCGTGACCGGACGGTTCGCCGGTGTTCGACGGGCCCGTGAACACGTGGGGGTAGCCGGCGGCTCCCGGGGCGGCCGGCTCGAGGTATCGGTCCCGGAATGTGATGGCCGCGCGCGCGTCGGGGTCCCGGTCCAGTTCCTGGAGGAGGATCACGTCGGGGTCGACGTGGGCGATCACGGCTGCGATCGCCCGGGCCTTGGGACTCCCGGCTTCGAGCTCGGCCTGGAGGGCGCCCGCGGTCGGTCGATTCAGGGCCACGTTGTAGGTGGCGATCCGGACCCCGGACCCGGGGCTCGTGCACCCCAGATGGGCGCAGGCGAACAGGAGCAGAATCGGAAGGCGCATGGGGCAAGGAGCCGCCCGGCTCGTCGGGGGGGGCTGCCGCGGCCGTGCGGATGGCGCCCTGCGGCATCATGGCCTATCCCTTGCGCACACGGACCCCTCGACTCGCTGGAGCGACCCCATGAAGCGACTCTCCGTCTGGATCATCGCAGCCCTCCTCGTGGCGTGCTGCACGCCCGAGCCCGCGACGGGCGTCGAGCCGGCCGGCGACGCGACCGTCCCGACGCAGAGCGAGTCCACCCCAGAGGTACAGATGCAGGACGAATCGAACGCGGGTGCCGATGCCGGGATGGCCCGGATCGTCAAGACCGAAGCCGAGTGGCGCGCACAGCTGACGCCCGAGCAGTTCTACATCACCCGCCAGGCCGGGACGGAGCGGCCTGGGACCGGCGAGTATCTCCACAACAAGCAGAAGGGCAGCTATCGCTGCGTCTGCTGCGACCTGGAGCTGTTCTCCTCCGACACCAAGTACGACTCGCACTGCGGTTGGCCGAGCTTCTACAAGACGGCGGCCGGTGACCGGGTTCGCTACATCGAGGACGTGAGCCACGGCATGATCCGCACCGAGGTGCGCTGCGCGCGCTGCGACGCGCACCTGGGTCACGTGTTCGACGATGGCCCGCAGGAGTTCACCGGGCAGCGCTACTGCATGAACTCGGTCGCGCTGCGGTTCGTGCCCGCCGAAGACGGCGAGCAGAAGAACTGATTGCCGCGACCTCCCGGGAAGGGGTGAGGTCAGCCGCTCCGCGGCCGCGGGAGGCCGACCCTCAGCGGTTCCGACGCCGGACCTTCCAGATAGCGTCGGGCCGGTGTGCGCTCGCGAAGATCCGCTCGGCATCGGCCACGAGATCGGGGTGCTCGTCAGCGATGTCGGTCTCCTCGCCCAGGTCGGTGGCGAGATCGAAGACCTGGATCGGCCCATCGAACATCGGGGCGCGGATCACCTTGAAGGTGCCGATGCGCAGCGCCTGCGCGGACTGGCCTTCGTAGAACTCCCAGTAGAGCCAGTCGTGGGCACGCTGGTCCGCGGGCGCGCCGCGGAGTGTCGGTGCGAACGACAGGCCGTCGTGGTCGAGCTCTGCGTCGGCGCGCGCGAGTTCCTGGCAGGTTGCCAGCAGATCCTGGAAACCCGCGACATGGTCGCTGACGGAACCCGCCTCGACGTGCTTCGTCCAGCGCGCGATCGTCGGGACGCGGATGCCGCCGTCGTGCAGCGAGCGCTTGATGCCCCGGAGCGGGCCGTTGCTGTCCTGGAAGTCCGGGTCGTGGCCCCCTTCCCGGTGTGGTCCGTTGTCCGATGTGAACAGGATGAGCGTGCGCTCCCCGAGACCGAGCGCGTCGATCCGGTCGACGAGGCGGCCGACATCCGCGTCGAGTCGCTGGATGCGGGCGGCGAAGCCGCGCTCCGCCGGCGGCCAGTCTTCGCGGTCCTCGAACGCGCCGGCATCGGGCAGGTCCATGCCACGCGGGCCGGCCTCGTTGTTCGCGTGGGGGATCGTCGGCGCGAAGTAGAGGAAGAACGGCCGGTCGCGTTGGCGCTCGACGAAGTCGAGCGCCTCGTCGATGAACAGGTCCTCGCACCAGACTTCCTGCTTGCTGGCGAGGCCGGTGCCGAACTTCCCTTCGTTGGGCACCACGTTGGGCAGCGCGACCCGCTCCTCCTGGCGGATCAGGAACGTCGGGAAGTCGTTGTGCGCGTGCGCCTGGTCCAGGTAGCCGAAGAACTCATCGAAGCCCTGGCGATTCGGGATGCCGGTCGTGCCCTCGTTGCCGAGTCCCCACTTGCCGACGAGTGCGGTCGCGTAGCCGGCGTCGTGCAGGACCTCGGCGACCGTCACGTCCTCGGGTTCGAGCGGGATTCGCAGGTTGCCTCGCACGCGGGCTCGCCCCGTGTGGCGGCCTGTCATCAGCACGCAGCGTGACGGCGCGCAGACCGTGGATCCGGCGTAGAACTGCGTGAAACGCATGCCTTCGGCCGCGAGTCGGTCGAGCCGCGGCGTCGGCACCTTGGGGTCTGCGTAGCAGCCCAGGTCGGCGTAGCCGAGGTCGTCGGCCAGGATCACGACGATGTTGGGTGGCGACGGCGTGTCGGTCTGCTGTGCCTGGATTCCGGCACACGACATCGTCAGGAGGGCCGCCGTGGCGGCCGTGATGTGCCGCTCCGGGCGGCGCAGGGAGCGTGTGCGGCTGGCTTCCATCGCCCGCACAGTGTCCCGGGCTCCCGTCCGGGAGGCCACCGGCGTCAGCCGAAGTTCAGGCCGCAGTCCGGGCACCGCGTCGCTGTCGTCTCGAACCGCGTGCCACACGCCGGGCACGTTGTCTCGGCAGCGTCGAAGTCGACGACCGTCCGAGCAGCGGCGCGCTGGGTCGGGGTCAGGTCCCGCTCTTCGTGTTCCTGGATACGGACCAGGGCTTCCGGAAGTTGGTGGCGCGCGACCGCGAGCCAGGCCTTCGTGCCTCAACCGGAAACGCAGCCGCCGGGTGGGCGGGTCAGTGCAGCCTCGAGCCCAGCCGCGCGCAGGGCGTCGCAGAGTTCCTGCATGGCCCGGACGCCGCCCTGGGCGATGACGACGGTGTCCGGGGGATGCGTCGTGCCTTGATCCACGCCGGCATCATCGGCGATCGCGCCGCGCTTGCGAAGCCGAGCGCAGCAGTTCGAGCGGCGTGACTCCCGCATCGAGACGTTCGAACGCCGACCTCGCGAGCGCTGGTCGGCGCGCTCGGGGCGGGAGCTCGCGGTCGATGCGCCAGAACCCCTTGGCTGGAAGGGCTCCGCGCGCCGCCGCTGCCGGCGTCACCTGTTCGCACGGCAGATCGGTGTCGGCGAGGACGTGCGCGTACTCCGCCGCGTCGAGTCGGTAGGCGTGCGCGATGATCGCATCGAGAACCGCCATCACATGGCGGCGCGCCGCGGGGTCGAGGAGCGGTGCGGGTGTCTGCGGTTCCGGCGCGCGCGCGCGGAAGGCGTCGAACCACGCAGATGTCAGCGCGAGCGCACGGACCGCGTCGTCCAGGCCCTCGATCCGGAAGACTTCGTCCGGAAGAGGCACGGCGACGTCATCGAGCACGAAGCGGTTGAGGTTGTTGCCCGCCATCCGCAGGCGGAGCGCCCAGTCGAAGACCGTCGAGTTCAGCACGGCGCAGAGCGCGAACTCACCGGGTCCGCCCGAGGACGTCGGCCGGCACCGGAGCGTGGGTACCGAGTTGCCGCACGGCGTCCTCCACAGCACGGTGGCGAGCATCGTGCGCGTGTTGGTCGCCGAGCCGACCGCCATGAACCCGATCTTCGGCGTGTCGGCCTCCGGGTCGACACGCTCGAGTTCGGCGGCGCGCACCCAGAACTGGGGGGTCGGCATCGCGCGCAGGTCGGTCTCCGGATCCCATCGGGCCTGCCGGCCCCGGCCTTCGACCCACGCCTTCGCGTGCGCGCAGTAGGCATCGATCATCCGCCCCTCGAGAACGGGGAGGTCGTCGCTCCGGCGGTCGTCGACGAAGTGACGGCGATCCAGCGTCAGGTCGAGTTCGCGGCGGAAGCGCGCTCCCCATTCCGGCCCACCCAGGCGCGCGCGTGCGCTGAGCCGGTCCAGCAGCTCGAGGCTCCGCGGGTCCTCGACCTCGACGATGGCTCCGCTCGACGGGCTGAGCCGACGCATCCTTCGGGCCTCGAGCGGAGTGCCGCGCGCGAGGTCGTCTGCCGACGTGCGCAGGAAGCCGAACGCCACCGACGCGCGGCGCGGCGCGCGAGCCGCGACCAGCGCCGCGAACTTGAAGCGTCGGTCGACGCCGGGGAACAGGCGCGCACGGTTCTCGAATCCGATCAGGGTCTCGACACGGTGCTGTTCGAAGAGAGCGTCACGGAGACCCGCCGATCCGCGGTCGGCGTAGAGGCCTGCGGGCACCAGGTAGCCGATGCGCCCACCCTCGCGGAGCAGCGTGAGGCCGAGCGCGAGGAATCTCTGGTAGGCGTTGGTCTTGGTCGCGGAAGCGCTGCCGGGGAAGCGCTCCCGCATCGCCCGCTGCCGCGCGGCCAGGAAGCGGAGTCGTCGCTCCCAGCCTGCGGCCGCCTCGGGGTGTGTGCGCAGGATCTCCGTCCGCGATCGGGCGTCCGTCCTTCCCCGGCGCCTGCCGAGCGCGGGTTCGAACGCGCCGAAGAACGCGTGGCTGTCCGGTTCGTCACGATCCCACGGCGGGTTGCCGAGGACGGCGGTGAAGCCGTCCGGTGCGATGCGGGACCAGTCCAGCGGCCTCCATCCGGGAGGGGCGTCCGGCAGATCGGTGGCGACGAGCGCGTCGCCACAGTGGATCCGAGCGCGCACATCGGCAGGGGCGACGTCCGCCGAACCGAGTTCGATCCAAAGCGCATCGGCACAGATGGCCACGGCCAGCGGGTCCAGGTCGGCGCCGTGCAGGGCATGCAGGAGGACGGCGGCGTCGATTCCAGGTGCGGCGGCGCGGAGCCGGCGCAGGGCCTGGAGCAGGAAGCTGCCGGCGCCGCAGGACGGGTCGACGATCTGGAGCTGCATCCACCCATCCCTCGGCTCCAGCAGGGGGTCCAAAGTGGCCCGCGTCAGCGCGGCTGCCAGCTTCGGCGGCGTGTAGAACGCGCCCGCCGCCTTGCGGCCGCGGGCGTCCGTCATGCACGCCTCGTAGAGGCGCCCGAGATCGAGCGGGTCCGAGAGCGGGGGAAGGTGCCCGGTGGCCTCCGAGGGGTCCGCGAAACGGCCGACGGACGCGGCGGAAAGTCCGCGCGCCTGGGCGAGTCCGCGGCTCGCCGCAGCGAGCACTGCATCGGGCGGTGCGTCGAGCGCAGCCCAGGCTGAGACGGGGTCGGCCGATCCCACGGCAGAGCGGCTCAGCGCGGGAGCAGGCGCGTGATGGCTGCTGCCGTCGCGACGACCGCAGTCCGCATCGAGGGCTCGAAGTCCGGGTAGTACTGCGCCGAGTGGAGTGCCGGGGGAGGCGTTCCGGCGGCCGCGGCCGCGGCCAGCCGGTCCGCGGTGACCGTGCCGAGCCGATACATCAGGATCGGAACCCCGGCGTCGCCGAAGCGCGCGAAGTCCTCGGCGATCATCTCGGCGGGAACTTCGACGACGCGTGCCTCGCCGAGCGCATCACGGAATGCCTCCGCGCAGCGTGCGGCGAGCTCAGGGTCGTTGGTGAGTGCCGGCGTGAACTCGGCGAACTCGACGGTCGGCGCGGGGGCGCCCGCCGAGGCTGCCGCAGCGGCCGCCTTCCGCCGAATTCCGGCCCGGATCGCGTCGTGCACCTCCTGCGTGTAGCTGCGGATCGTCAGCTGCAGGCGGCACTCCGCGTCGATGATGTTGTGCTTGGAACCTCCGTGGATCGAGCCGACGGTGATCACCGCCGCGTCGATCGGGTTCAGCTCACGGGACGGGATGGTCTGGAGGTCGAGGATCAGCTTGGCTGCGATGACCACCGGATCGATGGCGGTGTGGGGAGCCGCTCCATGCCCCCCGCGTCCGCGGATCGTGACGTCGACCGACTCGACGTTGGCCATCGAGGGCCCGGCACGGTAGCCGACCGTGCCCGCCTCCAGTGCGCCGCTGACGTGGAGCGCGAGCGCGAAGTCGGGCTTCGGAAAGCGCTCGAAGAGGCCGTCTGCCAGCATGGCCTTGGCGCCGCCGCCACGCTCCTCCGCCGGCTGCCCGATGCAGACCACCGTTCCGCGCCAGGCATCCCGGTGGTCGGCGAGCCAGCGCGCGGCGGCGACGAGGTGGGTCATGTGCACGTCGTGTCCGCAGGCGTGCATGATCCCGGCCACTCGGCCGTCGGCGGACTCCGTGCGGATCGTCGACTGGTAGGGGAGTCCGGTCTGCTCGCCGACCGGCAGGCCGTCCAGGTCGGCGCGGAGCATGACGGTCGGACCCTCACCGTTCGCGAGCACTCCAACGACGCCGAGGCCACCGACGTTGCGGGTCACCTCGAGCCCTGCCGCGGCGAGCTCGTCCGCGATCCGGGCCGACGTCTTGACTTCGCGGAACGACAGCTCCGGGTGCTGGTGGAGGTGCTGGTAGAGCTCCGTGAGCGAGCCCATCTGGGCATCGAGCCACGGGTCGATGCCCTCGACCGATGGGGCTTGGGCAGAGACCGAGACGGTGAAGACGAGGGCGGCGACCGCGCGCATCGCCGGAGGCTATCCGATCCGGCGCGGTCTGCCGTCAGCCCTCTGCGGCGGTCGCCGCAGCCAGGACGGCGATCACGTCCTCTCCGAAGCGGTCCCACTTGCCGGGTCCGAGCCCCTTGATGGCCAGGAACTCAGCGCGGGACCGCGGCGGGTCGAGGGCGAGCAGCTCGAGCGTTTCGTTCGAGAACACCGTGTAGGCCGGCTTGCCCTGTGCGAGGCGTGCCCGGAGCGTGCGGAGACGGTCTGCACGGTGCTGGGCTGCGGGCGGCAGGTCTGCAGGCGCCTTCGATCCGTCCCCGCGCTTCGCGCTGCGGGTCGTTCCGCGCCCGGCGGGGATGGGTATCGGCGGGAGTTCGGGCAGCGCGCCGAGTTCCAGCGCGCGCCGTCCCAGCGGGCCGACGCCGAGGAGCATGCCGCCCTGGCTGCCGTCGCGCAGCTGGAACGGCTTCCGCCCGAGGAGTTCGTGGTCCTCGAGGAATCGGAGCAGCTCGCGGACCGAGGTCTCGGAAGCTCCGCCGAAGATCCCGTAGCTCGGCAGCTCGTCGAGTCCGCGGCTCAGGATCTCGGGGTTCTCGCTGCCCGCGAGGACCTGGACGACGCGCTGGGCACCGAAGCGGAAGTCGAGCGAGCCCGCGATCGCGCGCAGCGCGCTCCAGACGGCCTTGGCCTCGCGCTCGTCGGCTGCACGGACCGAAGCGGCGCCGTCGGTGCACAGGTCGCAGGTGCCGCACGGCTCGGCCTTGTGCCCGAGGAAGTAGGCGCGCAGCCGGTCGAATCGGCAGCCGGCAGACGTGCGCGCATACTCGAGCATCTGCGCCAGCCGCGCCTCGTCCCGGCGTCGCTTCTCGCGCAGCGCGGCCACGTCGATCGGGAGCTCGTCGGGAAGCTCCGACCGAACGGCGATCTCGTCGAGGATGCGCTCCACGAAGTCGCCGCGCTGGAAGATCCGAAGAGCGGTCTCGACAGCGCCCTCGGGTTCGTCCGACAGCGTGCCGAGCACGGCGTCGACCGTCAGCGTCTCGCCGCGCGACGCCCGGAGCAGCTTCCAGAGGCGGAGCACCAGCTCGGGCGAAGGGTTGGACTGGTCGAGGAAGAACTTCTGCAGGCGCCAGTCGCCGCCGTGGCGCAGCAGGACGCAGCGCGCCGGCAGCCCATCACGCCCGGCGCGTCCTGCCTCTTGGTAGTAGGCCTCGAGCGATCCCGGCATGTCGTAGTGGGCGACGAGCCGGACGTCGGACTTGTCGACCCCCATCCCGAACGCGTTGGTTGCTGCCAGAACCTCGATCTCGCCGGCCATGAAGCGGTCCTGGATCGATGTCCGCGCGCCGTCGTCGAGACCCGCGTGATAGATGCCGGCGCGCAGTCCACGGCTCTGGAAGTGGTGGCCGATCTCCTCGACCGAGCGACGGCTCGCGCCGTAGATGATCCGTGTGCCTGCGACGGCGCGGACAAGCTCTTCGAGCACGACGAGCTTGTCCGCGCGGGCCGGGGCGGGAACGACCTCGAACCGGAGGTTGGGGCGGTCGAACCCCGTCAGCACCTCGACGGGTTCCTGCATCGCGAGCTGCCGTCGGATGTCGTCGCGGACCTCGGGCGTCGCGGTGGCGGTCAACGCGGTGACCGGTGGGTTGCCGAGAGGCTCCAGGATCTCGCCGATCCGTCGGTAGTCGGGACGGAAGTCATGGCCCCACTGGCTGATGCAGTGGGCTTCGTCGACCACGAGGCGCTGCGGTGGGTATGCGCGCAGGTAATCGACGAAGCGTGCGTTGCGGAGTCGCTCGGGTGCGACGAGCAGGATGCGCAGTTCGTTCTGGGCGAGCTTCTGGGCGACCTGGCGGCGCTCCTCGGGTTCGAGGCCGGAGTGGACGGTCGCAGCCGGGATGCCGTGGGCACGGAGGCTGTCGACCTGGTCCTTCATCAGTGCGATCAGCGGGCTGATGACGAGCGCGTAGCCTGCCGAGGCGGCTGCGGGCAGCTGGTAGCAAAGGGACTTGCCGGCTCCGGTCGGCATGACGACCAGGACGTCCTTGCCGGACAGGGCCGCTTCGACCGCACGCTGCTGGCCGTCGCGGAACTCGGTGTGGCCGAAGCGCGCGGCGAGCAGTTCGTGGGCGGTCGTGGTCATCCGGGGTCCAGAGATGCAAACGGCGGCCTGCCGGGCTCCCGGAGGCCGCCGTGAAGCGGTTGGCGCGGTCGCCGGTGGGGGCGGCCGCGCAGGTCAGGCCTCAGCGATCACTGGCGCCAGTAGGTCGACAGCAGCGCAACACCCGGAACGTCGAGCGTCGTCACCCGGATACGGGCGACCACGTCGATGACGTCGATCTTGCCGACGTCGCCGAGCGCGACGAACAGGTAGGCCGAGCGGAACGGGCGGATGCCGTTCATGACGGCGCCCTTGGCCGAGTGGCCGAGGATCGACGTGCCGAGCGCACCGTTGAACTGGGACAGCTGGTTGGTGCCGGCGCCCTGGTTGAACATCTCGTCGAACGCGAAGTCCGCGACCGAGTTGCCGCTGAACCGCTGGTTCAGCGGCTGGCTCGGCGACGCGCCGCCGTACTTCTCGGTCACCGTCCATTCCTTCTGCCGGAACGTCGGCGGGAGCAGGAAGCCGGTGCCGGTCTGCTGCTGCGTCGGCTGCGGGCCGGCGGGGGACGTGGTGAGCTCGCAGCGCGAGACCACCGCGACTCCCGACTCGTCGACGTGGCTGACCCAGAAGCCGCCGAAGCCGGACGTCCAGTCCATCTTGATCGCGCGTGCGCGCGTGAAGGAGGGCTGGACGAGCCCGACCATGTCGTTGAAGCCGATGCCGTTCGTGCCGTCCGGGCCCGACTCGTAGACAGCGACCGAGCCGTTGCCGTTGAGGATGTAGCCGTAGAAGACGTTGCTGGTGTTGCCGGTCGCGACGTAGCGCTCGGTGACGACCAGTCCGACCGGGTCGACGATGTTGCCGCTGACGACCTTCTGCAGCGAGAAGTCCGACGCGTTGATGATCGCCAGCGAGCTGTCGACCGAGCAGATCGTCAGGATCGCTTCGCCATCCGGCTGCCAGACGATCTCGGTCGGGCCCGACGGAACGCGGGTCTGCGCGACGATCTGGTGGAAGCTCGGGCTGCGCGGATCGGTGTTGACGATCTCGACCGTGCCGGACGACAGGTTCGAGACGGCCATCACGCCGAGCGACGGCGAGAACGCGATGCGGTAGGGGTCCGACAGGCGGATGCGATCGATGATCGTCATCCGGTTGCTGTTCAGGACGAGGACCTGACGGTTCTCGCGGTCGAGCACGTAGAGGAAGTGCCCGATCTGCTGGCGCGACTGGTACGGCAGGAACTGCGGCGGGGGCGGCGGCGACGGCGGGGGCGCCGCGGGGCCGAAGAAGCCGCTGAACGCGCGGTCGCGGTAGTCAGGACGCGTGCCGGAGTTCAGCAGGTTCGAGCCGCCGCGGGTCGGCTCCTCGGCGAAGATCGCGCGGGAGACGTTCGGTGGCGGGAAGATCAGGCGCGGCGGGTTCGGGTGCGTGCTGACCGCAACGCAGTTGCCTGGCTGCGGGAAGCCCGTCGCCGGGTTGACCTGGTTGGCGCCGTTGACGTTGACGTTGACGTTCGAGTTGTTGTAGACGAGGTCGAGCGGCGCGCCGACGTGCATGTCGCCGATCTGCCCGATCGTCGGCGAGCGCAGCAGCTTGGTGTTGCCGCGCGTGTCCTCGACCAGCGTCAGCGGGCCGTTGCTGCCCGCGTCGAGCGTCGACGTTCCCGGGGCCAGCGAAGGCGTCATGCCGGGCTGGCCGATGTTCGGGTTGTTCTGCGCGAAGTAGGTGTCGAGCGGGTCCTTGGTCGGGTTGCCGTTCGCATCCGGCTCGAGGCCGTTCGTCCCCTGGCCGTAGCCGTTGAGGTCGATGATGGAGATGCCCGGATCCGCACCGCCGATGCCGACGTAGATCGCGTCGGGGCAGACCGGCGCGTTCACGACGCCCGCGCCGACGCCCGTCTGGAACGCCGTCTGCGCATCGTTGCCGAGCGGGGTCAGGTCCTTCAGCGAACGGACGCTCGCACCCTGCACGAGGACGTTGATCGTCTCTTCGCCGGGCAGCGCGTACGCCGGACGGATGCGGTAGTTGCAGAGGTCCGAGTAGGAGACCGGATCCGCGTAGTAGATGATCGTGTAGCTCGACGCCGCGACGTTGACGGTCAGCGACACGCCCCCGGAAGCCGGGGTCAGGTTGGTCGCGCTGAAGAACGTCCCGACGTCACTCGGCTGCACCGGCTTGTTGAAGCTGATGACGATGTCGGTGAACGGGTCCACATCCGTCGCGCTGTTGCCGGGTGTGATCTGGACCGGCTTGTTCGGTGCCCAGCCCAGCACGTCCGCGGGGTTCGGGTCGTTGCCGACCGTCGTCGCCGTGCAGACCTCCTGCTCGAGGATCTTCCCGTCCGAGTCCAGGACGGAGTTGGTCACCTGGATGCGGATCAGGACGTTCGATCCCAGTTCGTCGAAGGTCTCGATCGTCGACAGGTCGCCGTCGGTGTCCGCGACGAACACGAACGACTTCGGCGAGACGAGCTCCACGTCCCCGGTGAAGCCTCTCGGGAAGCCCTCCGCGCGGGCGTCGTCGATGTTGACCGCGTCCTCACTCGCGCTGACCGCCTCGACGAGCTCCAGGCGCCCACCGTTGTTGAAGTAGGTCGAGCCGCCGACGAAGCCCCGGCCACGCAGGACGGTCGTGTTCTCCGTCGAGGGGTCGTAGGCGATCACGCTCAGCGCGGTCGTCAGGCCGGAGTTCGTCTGCGCGTTCGCGATGTTCGGGCTGAGGATCGAGTCGATCAGCAGCTTGTGCGAGAACCGGAAGTGCAGGAAGTGGTTGCCCGGACTGCCGTTCGGGAGTTCCGGCAGGTCGGGCAGCGCCGCCACCGGCAGCACCGGGTTGTTGGCGTTGACGTTGGCCCGCAGCGTCTCGTCAGACTCGATGTTGATGACGTTGCTGGTCGGGTTTCCGAAGCCGTCGACCGCCAGGATCCTGTAGGGGAAGACCTGGCCCTGACCGGTCGAGATCAGGTTGAGCTTGAAGGGCCCGCGGTTGTCGGGGTCTCCGGAGGAGCCCCCGCCGCAGCCCGCGACGACCGCGAGGAGCAGGGGGAGGATCGTGGAGGAGCGAGGGGGACGCATGAGTCGGGCCATGAAAAAGGGGACGGGGCCGGAAGCCAAGACCGAGCCGGGAGGAAGGTCCGGAACGCGTAGTCCCGGTCGCAGCGGCGGGTCACGGTCTCGGCGGAGGGCTCGGCACATCCAATCGACCCTGGCGGCATCCTGGACGGTGTAAAGCCCTTGGAAACAGGTTCTTATGAACCGGGTGCGCCGGCGACCGAGACGGCAGCACCCTGGATCTGGTGCTGTCGGATCAAACGGGTGGGCCATCGGAAGGACGTGACCTTTCGTCCTCGAGGTTTCTGGTCGTCGCGTTCCCACGGTGCTCAGGGCCGAGGATCGGGCGGCGCTCCTGCGTAGGTTGCTCGTCGATGACATCGCCGTTCGCCCGCCTCGCCGCCCGCCGCCAGCACCTCGACCAGGACAACCCGCTCCGATCGCTGACCGAGGTCATCAACCGGGTCAGCGGGGGGATCAACCTGGGGCAGGGGGTCTGCGACCTTGCCGCGCCCATGCCCCTGGTCGAAGGAGCCGTCGCCGCGATCCAGGGGGCGGGCGGTGAGCGCCAGGTCTACACGCCCTACGCCGGGCTGCCCGGGCTGCGCGAGGCTCTCGCGCAGAAGCTGCGCTCGTTCAACGGGCTCGCGGTCGGCCCCGAGAACGTCGGCGTTGCGCTCGGCTCATCCGGGGCGTTCTTCGCGGCCGGGCTCGCGCTGTTCGAGCCAGGTGACGAGGTCGTCCTGTTCGAGCCGTTCTACTCCTACCACCACACCGCGGTCCGTCTGCTCGGTGCGGTCCCCGTCTGCGTGCGCCTCACCGGACCCGCGCTCGAACTCGACGTGGACGCGCTGCGGGGTGCGGTCGGCCCGAAGACGCGCGCCGTCGTCATCAACACGCCCGCCAACCCTTCGGGGAAGGTGTTCTCCGCCGCGGAGCTCTCCGCGGTCGCCGGAGTGCTCGACGGCACCGACGTGCTCGTGATCACCGACGAGGTCTACGAATACATGGTGTTCGACGGCCGGAGTCACGTCTCGCCGGCGACGGTCGACGGGCTGTCCACGCGGTGCCTCAGCCTGTTCAGCTTCAGCAAGACCTACTCGATCACCGGCTGGCGGGTCGGCTGTTTCGTCGGTCCGGCCGACTTCGTCGAGACCGTGGGGCGCGTCTGTGACCAGGTCCACGTGTGCGCGCCGCGCCCGATGCAACGTGGCGTCGAGCGCGCGCTCCGCGAGCTGCCGGATTCGTTCTACGAGGACCTGCGAGCTGGCTACGAGGAGCGCCGCGATCGCTTCTGCGCGGCGCTCTCGGACGCTGGGTTCGGCTTCGTGAAGCCACAGGGCGCCTACTACGTGCTCGCCGACTACCGCCCTGTGCTGGGGGATCTCGAGCCGTTTGCCGCGGTCATGAAGCTGATCGAAACGGCGCGGATCAACGCAGTGCCGGGCAACCTGTTCTACGCCGAGCCCGAGGGGGTCCGGTCGATGCGCTTCCACTTCGCGGTCGACGACGCGGTGCTCGACGAGGCGTGCGCGCGCCTGCGCGCCCTGGCGCGCTGATCGACGCGTCGCGCCCTAGTCCGGCGCGGCCTCGAGGATCACCAGCAGGTCTCCGGCTTGGACGGTGTGCCCATCGCGGGCGACGAGTTCGGCGACCACCCCGTCGTCGGGTGCGCGCACGACCGTTTCCATCTTCATCGCCTCGAGCGTGACGAGCGCGTCGCCAGCTGCGATGCGGTCGCCGACGGCGACGGGGACCGCGATGATCTTGCCCGGCATCGGAGCACCGACCTGGCGCGGGTCCGCGGCCTCCGCCTTGCGGTTGCCGTGGACTTCCGCTGCGATCGATCGGTCGGGAGTCGGGATCTGGCGTCCCTGGCCGTTCAGCGTGAAGTAGACGGTGCGCGTGCCGTCTTCGCTCGGCTCGCTGACGGCGTCGAAGCGGATGACGAGCGTCTTGCCCTCCTCGAGGTCGACCCAGACCTCGTCGCCCGGGTCCATGCCGTAGAAGTAGGTGGGCGTATCGAGGATCGACACGTCGCCGTAGCGGTTGCGGAACGTGAGGTGGTCGGCGAGCACCCGCGGATACAGCGCCGCGCTGAGCACGTCGGGAATCGACAGTTCGCGCTGGAAGCGCTTCGCCAGGTCCGACCCGAGCGCGTCCAGGTCGAGCGGAGGGAGGCTGTCACCGGGCAGCCCTTCGACGACCGGCAGTCCCTTGAGGACGGCTGACCGGAGCGGCTCTGGATAGCCGCCGGGTGGATTCCCGAGTTGGCCTTGGAAGTACTGGACGACGCTCAGCGGGAAGTCGATGCGGGGCGCTGCGGCCAGGACGCGAGCATGGGTCGCCTCGGTGGCCGCCGCGAGATCGGCTCCCGCGCCGAGCAGGTCGTTCTGCACGAGGAAGATCGCGAAGTCGCCGACCATCTTCGACGACGGCGTGACCTTCGGGATGTCTCCGACGAGCTGGTTGACGACGGCGAACGCCTGCTTGACGTCGTTCCAGCGGTCGAGGAGCCCGAGCGATGCCGCCTGCGGGCGGAGGTTCGAATACTGGCCGCCTGGGATCTCGTGGTAGTAGACCTCGGCGGTGCCGCTCTTCAGGCCACACTCGAACGGGCTGTAGAACTCGCGGACCTCCTCCCAGTAGTCGCAGAGAGGCTGGAGGTCCTTGTTCTTCATGCCGGCGTCGTGGGGCGTCCCGCGCAGCGCGGCGAGCAGCGCATTGAGGCTCGGCTGACTCGTCAGGCCGGACATGGGAGCGAGGGCTGCATCCACGATGTGCGCGCCGGCCTCGATGGCCGCGACCAGCGTGGTCACGCCGTTGCCGCTCGTATCGTGGGTGTGGATGTGGATCGGCAGCGATGTGGCCTCGCGCAGCGCCGCGACGAGGATGCGGGCGGCGCGAGGACGGAGCAGGCCCGCCATGTCCTTCACGCACAGGATGTGTGCGCCCATCGCCTCGATCCGCTGCGCGAGTTCGACGTAGTAGTCGACGTCGAACTTGGTCCGCGCGGGGTTGTCGACATCACCGGTGTAGCACGCGCAGACCTCCGCGATCTTGCCTGTCCGGAGCACCCGTGACACCGCGACACGCATGTTGTCGAGGTCGTTCAGGCTGTCGAACACGCGGAAGACGTCGATGCCCGCATCGGCCGCTTCGTCGATGAATCCTTCGACGACGTTCTGCGGGTAGCTCGTGTAGCCGACGGCGTTGGCACCGCGGAGCAGCATCTGCTGCATCAGGTTCGGCATCGCGCGCCGCAGCTTGCGGAGCCGGTCCCAAGGGTCCTCGTCGAGGAACCGGTAGGCGACGTCGAAGGTCGCGCCACCCCAGGTCTCGACGCTGAACAGGTCGTGGGCGAGACGTGCCGTCGCCGGAGCGATGCGCAGCAGATCGCGGGTGCGCACCCGCGTGGCGAGGAGGGACTGGTGCGCATCGCGCATCGTCGTGTCGGTGATCAGCGGCCGTTCCTGGGCACGGATCCACCGGACGAGTCCCTCGGGACCTTCCTGCGCGAGGACGGACGCGGCTCCCGGTGGAGGCGCGACCTCCAGATCGACGGCGGGTACGGGCGGCGTCTGGAAGTCTCCGGCGCGTCTCCGCGCCGCGGCAGGCACCGTCGGATGTCCGTTGACGATGATCTCGGCGATGTAGGCGAGGAGGCGCGTCGCCCGGTCCCGGTACCGGGTCAGCATGAAGAGTTCGGGCGTCTCGTCGATGAAGCGAGTCCACGTCTTCCCGGTCAGGAAGGCGTCGTGGCGCAGCACGTTCTCGAGGAACGGCAGGTTGGTCTTCACGCCCCGGATACGGAATTCCTGCAGCGCGCGGACGCCCTTCGCCGCGGCCTGCGCGAACGTCGGGCCGAACGAAGTCACCTTGACGAGGAGCGAGTCGTAGTGAGGGGTGATGTTCGCCCCCGTGTACCCGCTCCCCGAGTCGATCCGGATGCCGAGGCCCTCCGCGGAGCGGTAGGCCGTGATCGTCCCGGTGTCGGGCAGGAACCCGTGCTCTGGGTCTTCCGTCGTCACGCGGCACTGGATCGCGGCCCCGCGCGCCACGATGTCGGTCTGGCCGAAGATCCCGATTCGGTCCGAACCCAGCGGGTGTCCCTCTTCGACGAGGATCTGCGCCTGCACGAGATCGATTCCGGTGATGACCTCGGTGACCGTGTGCTCGACCTGGAGGCGTGGGTTGACCTCGATGAAGTAGTGCTGCTCGCCGTCGACCAGGAACTCGACGGTGCCGGCGTTGTGGTAGCCGACGCTCCGCGCGATCCGCAGCGCGTCGCTGAGCAGGCGTTCACGCACGTTCGAAGGGAGAGCGGGGGCCGGGGCGACTTCGATGACCTTCTGGTGACGGCGCTGCACCGAGCAGTCGCGCTCGAACAGGTGGATCAGGTTCCCGCCCAGGTCGCCGAGGACCTGCACCTCGATATGGCGCACGCGCGGCAGGAACTTCTCGAGGAACACCTCCGGGTTGCCGAAGGCGGCCTGGGCCTCGGACCGCGCCTGTTCGATCGCCTCATCGAGCTGGGCCGGTCGCTGCACGATCCGCATGCCGCGGCCGCCGCCGCCGTGCGCGGCCTTGACCAGGACAGGCGCATGGCGCTCCGCGAAAGCGCGGGCCGCTTCGACCGCCGCCGGGTCCGAGAGGTCCAGCGTCAGGCCGGGCACCGTCGGCACGCCGGCCTCCTCGGCGACCCGGCGCGCGGCCACCTTGTCGCCGAGCGTGCGGATCACGTGTCCCTTCGGTCCGATGAACGCGATGCCGCGGCTGCGGCACTCGTCCGCGAAGCGCGCGTTCTCCGAGAGGAAGCCGTAGCCCGGGTGGATCGCGTCCACGCCGGCGCGTTCGGCGACGTCGAGGATGTCGGCGATCGCCAGATAGGCGTCGACCGGCTTGCGTCCGCGCCCGACGAGGTAGGACTCGTCGGCCTTGTAGCGGTGTTGGTGGGTCGCGTCCTCTTCGCTGAAGATCGCGACGGTGCGGAGCCCGAGCTCGTTGCACGCCCGAAACACGCGGATCGCGATCTCGCCGCGGTTCGCGCACATCACCTTGCGGAACGCCTGCGTCTCCATGGACCCCTCCTGCGGAGTGTGGCCCTGGGCGCGCGCGCGAGGTCGCGTTCGCCCAGAACCCCGGGAAGGCTACTGGGCCGGAGGGGGCGATCCCACGCGGGAAGCGGCGACACGGCAGGAGTGCAGCACTCTTCCCGAGTTCCTCACAGAACCCTTAGTCTCATCCCTCATGCACGATCGCCCGAGGACGACCACTCTGCTGGTCGGTGCGCTGGCCCTCCTCTCGTCGCCGGTCGGGGCCCAGCAGGAGGCGCCTGTCCGTCCGCCGAACATCGTCGTCTTGTTCGCGGATGACGCGGGCTACGCGGACTTCGGGTTCCAGCCAGGCGCGGATCCAGCGCTCGCGCGCTGCACGCCGCGGATCACCGCGCTCGCGGCCGAAGGCGCACGCTTCAGCGATGCCTACATGTCCGGGGCCGTCTGCTCGCCGAGCCGGGCGGGTCTGTTGACCGGGCGCTACCAGCAGCGCTTCGGGCACGAGAAGAACATCCCCCCGGGCTACATGGAGGGTGGCATGGACCTCGCCGAGCGCACGATGGCCGACCGGCTCTCGGCGCTCGACCTCGCGACCGGATTGGTCGGCAAGTGGCACCTCGGCTACCCGGCGGAGTACCACCCGAACCGACGCGGCTTCGGCTGGTTCCATGGACTCCTGCAGGGATCGCGGGGCTACGCGCCGATGCCGAACGCGTCTGCGCACCGCGTGATCCAGGAGAACGGCAAGGCGCTGCCCGAGACGGGTTGGGTCACGGACCGGTTCGGAGAGGCGGCGGCGCGCTTCGTCGCCGAGCACCGGGACGAGCCGTTCTTCCTGTTCGTGTCGTTCACTGCGCCGCACGGCCCGCTCCAGCCGTCGCCGGAGGATCGTGCGGCGGTCCAGGGCATCGAGAACGAACGGAGGGCCCAGTACGCCGGTCTCGTCGTCGGGCTCGACCGTGCGGTCGGGCGCGTCCTCGATGCGCTCGACGCGCATGGCCTCGCGGACCGCACGCTCGTCGTTTTCACGAACGACAACGGCGGGCAGACGCAGACCGGCGCGGTCAACGATCCGCTCCGCGGGCGCAAGGGGCAGCTCTGGGAGGGCGGGATCCGCGTGCCGATGGCGATGCGCTGGCCAAGTCGCATCGAGCCGGGGCGGGTGGTGAGCGACCCCGTGTCCGCGCTCGATCTGATGCCGACGTTCCTGTCGGCGTGTGGTGCGACGGCGCCGGATGGGGCTGCGCTCGACGGCGTCGACCTCGTTCCGCTCGTCACCGGAGCGGTCGACCGGCTTCCGGATCGTGCGCTGTTCTGGCGGACGCACGGCGGTGCGGGTCCGGTCGCGGTCCGCATGGGCCGGCACAAGCTGGTCGTCGAGCGTGGGCCCGAGGGGACGACCGACCATCTCTTCGACCTGGAGACCGACATCGGCGAACAGGAGAACCTCGCGGCGGACGGCGGGGAGCGCGTGGCCACACTGCGCGCCGCCATCGCTGCCTGGGAGGCGGACCTGGTCGAGCCTCCTTGGGGCACCGAGGGAACGACCTTCCCGGTCCGCTCCCGGCCGGGCTCCGCTTAGCATGCGCCCCCCATGCGTCTCCCTGCTCTCCTCGCTCTCTTCGCGTTGGTGGCGTGCGGTGGCGATCCTGGTTCCGGGACCGGCGGCGGCTCACCGTCGTTCTCGGCTGCGGCTGAACTGGCCGCGGTACAGGGTCGCTGCGTGACGTGTCACGACGCCGGGTCGCAGCGCGCGGCCCGTTTCGTGCCCCACGCCGCACCTTCTCTCGTTGGAATCGGCACCCGTGCGACCGCGGAGTGGCTGAACGGCTTCCTCGCCGGTCACTACGCGACCGATGCGGCAGAAGCCGCGGATCTGACCGCCTTCCTCCGCGAGCGCAGCGGGGTCCCGGCCCTGGCAGCCGCGGGGATCGGCGGTGGCCAGATCGACCAGGGTGGTCGCCTGTTCGCCGAAGCCGGCTGTGCGGCGTGTCACGCCCAAGAGCCGGCCGGCCTCGCGACGAAGACCGATCTGGATCACCTCGCGGCGTTCCTGGTCGATCCCCGGACGACGCGACCGGACCTCCGGACCCACGACTTCGGGCTCGACGGCAGTCAGGCGCAGGCTCTCGCCGCGTGGATGCTCAGGGCCCAACTCGTCGATGCGGGCGATGCGCCGCCGGCGTCCGGCCTGATCTGCGAGTGCTTCGAGATGAGGATCCCGGCCGAGGGCATCCCGGAGGTCGACTCTGTGGCGCCGTCGTTCCGTGGGCGCGCCGACACGATCGACATCCAGCACCGGACCCGGAACCTGAACTACGCGCTGCGGTTCACGGGGAGCGTGCAGATCCCGGCGGGTGGTGCGTGGACGTTCCACGCGGGAGCCGACGACTCGGCATGGCTCTGGATCGACGGTGAGATGGTCGTGCGCAACCCAGGGCACCACCCCTTCCAGGTGCGGAGCGGCACGGTCGATCTCGCGCCGGGTTGGCACGACTTCGCGCTGCTCTACACGCAGGCGGGCGGCGGCGACAAGCTGACGCTCGAGTGGGAAGGCCCGAACGTGGAACGTCAGGCGATTCCGTCGGCGGCCCTCTCGGCGCGGACCGAGACGCTGGTTCCGCCCACGTTCGGCGCAGAGATCGACGCGACGGCGGCTGCGCGCGGTGCCGAGGCGTTCACGGCACGTCGCTGCGGCGCCTGCCATGCCGACGAGGGCTTCACCGAGCCTGCGGCCTCGCCGTCGCTCGACGCCGTGCTGGCGAGCAGCACCGGCGCGTGCCCGGGCGCCACGGCCGACCTGGTGGCGGCCGCGCGCCCAGCCCTCTCGGCGGGAGCCGCCGCGCGCGCGCCGCGCGACGAGCTCCACTACCGCATGCTGCGCGATGGTTGCCTGAGCTGCCACGTCCGCGACGGCGAGGGCGGCATGTCGGCCGCGGCCCAGGAGGCCCTGGTCGAGGTCGAAGACCTCGGCGAAGAGGGGCGGCTGCCGCCGGACCTGACCAAGGTCGGGCACCGTCTGCGTCGTTCGTGGATCGAGGCCGTGCTCAAGGGTGACGTCGATGCGCGGGCCTACGTCCGCGCGCGGATGCCGCACCTGAGCGACGACGAAGCGGTGGCGTACGCCGCGCTCTTCGAGACGGTCGATGCCGAACCGGGCGACGAGGTCGAGCCGGCGTTCTCGACCGAGGCCGCCGTCGAGGGCCGCCGCATCGCTGGCAACGACGGGTTCGCGTGCATCGCGTGCCATGCCGTCGCCGGATTCCGGTCGACCGGGCCGCAGGGCATGGACCTCGCGATCCAGCACGAGCGGCTCAAGCCGGTCTGGTTCCGGGAGTGGCTCCTGAGTCCGTCCGTCCACCGGCCCGGCACGCGCATGCCGACGTTCTGGCCTGTGGCCGACGACAAGGCGAAGGCCCAGGCGGACGCGGTCCGCGTCTGGCTGTCCCTCGGCAACGCGATGCCGCTGCCGAAGGGCATCGGCGGCAGCGACTCGGCCTACGTGCTGGAGTCCGACGGCGAGCGACCGCGGCTCCACGGTGCGTTCCTCGATGGACTGTCCGCCCGCTGCATGGCCGTCGGAACGCCGGAGCGGACGCACTACGCCTACGACTTGGCCAACGCCCGCCTCGCCTGGCTCTGGCGCGGTGCGTTCATGGATGCGAAGGGCACGTGGGACGGGCGTGCGGGCCAGCTGATCCGTCCGCTGGGCGAGAACTGGGTCACGCTGCCGGACGGTCCGTCCTTCCGCGCCGCGGGCGGTGCAGCCGCCAAGGTCATCGGGCATCGGCTCGATGCCGACGGCTATCCGATCTGGCGTCTCCAGGTCGGTGCCGCGTCGGTCGAGGACCAGCCTCGTCCCCGCTGGTCGGCCGAAGGCTCCGAACTCGTGCGCCGCGTCACGGCGCAGGGTGGGGGCGTGGTGCTCGTGGTTCCGCCGGCTGACGGTCCGGTGAAGGCCATCGTCGACGGCAGTCCGGTGACGACCGGCGAACTTGCGATCGAGGACGGTCAGACCGTCGAGGTGATCTACCGATGGTGATGCTCTCTCTGTGTCTTGCTCTCCTGCCGCAGGGCCCTGCGGACGACCGCTTCGTCGAGATCGTCGACTTGCCGCAGCCGGAAGGCGTGGTGCTCGAGGTCGGCGGGATCCTCGCGCGCGGTCAGCAGCTCCTGGTCAGCACGCGGCGTGGCGAGGTCTGGCAGATCGACGACGCCTACGGCGACGCCCCGCGCTACACGCTCTACACCGAAGGGCTCCAGGAGCCTCTCGGCCTGCTGGAGAAGGACGGTTGGGTCTACGTGGCCCAGCGTGGTGAGCTCTCGCGGATGCGGGACGTCGACGGCGACGGCCGGATGGACGAGCTCGAGACGGTCTCCGGTGGATGGCCGCTGTCGGGCAACTACCACGAGTACTGCTTCGGGCCGACGGTCGCCGACGACGGTTCGCTGTGGCTGACCCTCAACAAGCCGTTCGGACCCGAGCCGTTCGGCAAGGCCGACTGGCGCGGCTGGGCGATCCGCGTCGAGCCCGACGGGTCGTTCCGCGGCGTCGCGGCGGGCCTGCGTTCGCCGGCCGGCGTCAACACGGCGCCCTGGGGCGACGTCTTCTATTCCGACAACCAGGGTGAGTGGTGTGCGAACAGCAAGTTCGCCCACCTGCAGATCGGCGACTTCCACGGTCACCCGCACGGCATCGATTCGTGCAAGCTGCCGGAGAGCCTCGTCGAGTTCCCGGGCGATGTCCCGAGCGGCATCCTGATCGATGAAGCGGCGCGGACGATCCCGCACTACACGCTGCCTGCCGTCTGGATTCCCTACGACAAGCTCGGTCGTTCGCCGGCCGGTTTCGTCTGGGATACCGAGGGGGCGTTCCCGCCCTACGAGGGGCACGTGTTCATGGGCGACCAGTACTCGAGCGAGGTCATGCGCCTGACGCTCGAGAAGGTCGACGGACGTTGGCAGGGCGCGTGCTATCCGTTCCGGCGCGGCCTCAAGTGCGGCATCACGCGCGTGGCGTGGGGGACCGAGGGCTCGCTGTGGGCGGGGATGACCAACCGTGGCTGGCCGTCGATCGGACCGGCCAAGGACGGGCTCCAGCGGATCCGCTGGAAGGGCGAGACCCCGTGTGACCTCGTCGAGGTGACGGCACGTCAGGGCGGCTTCACGCTGCGCTTCACGACACCGGTCGACCCCGAGACGGTGGCGCCGGCTTCGTTCGCGGTCCGCAACTGGACCTACAAGCATCACTCGTCCTACGGCTCCCCGCCGATCGACACCAAGACGCTCGACGTCACGGCGGCGCGCTTGTCCGAAGACGGGCTCCACGTCGAACTCGACGTCGACGGCTGCACGCTGACGCGGGTGCACGAGATCGAGGCGCCCGGCGTGCGCAGCGCGGGCGGCGAAGAGCTCTGGCACGCGATCGCGTGGTACACGCTGAACGCGGTCCCGGGCGCGTGACGCGGTCCGGCTAGCCGCCGGTCGTCGTCTCGAAACGCAGGCTCCGGAAGAACAGCCCCGCCTGGCCCGCGTAGGCCGGGAGCGGGGCGCCCTCGGGTCGGCGCACGCTGAAGCCCAGCATCGCGGCGCGACCGTCTCCCGGCCTGAGGAACCATCGGAACTCGGTCTCGACCAGCGACCACGCGGCCGACGGCCCGAGCCGATCTGCGCTGCGTGCGCCGAAGCGCACCCGGACGTGCGGGGGCTCGGCGTCGCCGATGACAGTCACGTCGCCGTGCGGGTCGGTCAGGGTCGGAGTCGTCACGTATTCCTCGCGTTCCAGCGAGGCGCGGCACTCCTCCAGGCTCCCGAAGCGTCGCGGATAGAGCGTCGCGAGGGCCGTGAGCGTGGTCCCGTCCGCGAGGCGTCGCTCGAAGACCGCGGACTCCGCCGTCTTCGACACGAATCTCCACCCGTCGCCGACCGGTGCGGACACCGTGAAGCCCGGCAGAGCGACGGGCCCGTCCGGCAGCGGCAGCTCCCGAGGGGCAGCGGTCCCGCAGCCCGTCGAGGCGGCGGCCAGGAACGCGAACATGGCGGCGCGGTTCAGCGTGCGGATCGGCATGCGCGGATCACTCTACGTGGGCTGGCGGTCGCTGTAGACCGCCCGCTGTGATTGTCTCGCCGCCGATGGGGAGGGGCGGCGCTACGCTTCTGACCGATGTCCGGCGACGCGACCCTTGTGCTGCTGCTGCTGCTGGTCACCGTTCTGCTCCTCGTCACGCAGGCGGTCCGTATCGAGGTCGTGTCGCTCGGGATCATCGTCGTGCTCGGGCTGTCGGGCGTCCTCGGTCCGGTCGACGCTCTGTCCGGGTTCTCGAGCCCGGCGACCCTCACCGTCGCGGCGATGCTCATCCTCTCGGCGGGGCTCGAGCGCGCGGGCATCGTCGACTACGTGAGCCGGAGCCTCGGACGGTCGGGGGAAGGCAGCGTGCGGCGCCTTCTGCTGTTCTTGATGCTGCCGACGGCGCTGTTCAGCTCGTTCATGAACAACACGCCGGTCGTCGCGCTGATGATCCCGGTGGTCCTCTCGCTCGGGCAGCGGTTCGGCGTGCCGGGCTCGAAGCTGCTGATCCCCGTCAGCTACGCGGCAATCCTGGGCGGGACGTGCACGCTGATCGGCACGAGCACCAACATCCTCGTCGACTCGCTGTACCGGAGCTCGGGCGGGGCCGGCTTCGGGATGTTCGAGTTCACGTCGCTGGGGCTCGTCTACGTCGTGCTCGGGACGACCTACGTCGTCGCGTTCGGTCCGCGCCTGCTGCCGAAGCGGACGGTTCTGAACGAACTGCTCGCCGCGAGCGCGCCGGGCAACTACGTGACCGAGATCATCGTGCGCGATGGGAGCCGGTTCGTCGGACGCCCGCTCTCCGAGGTGCTCGAGCAGAGTCAGGATGTCACCGTCCTGGAAGTCGTGCGCGCCGAGGAGGCGATCGTCGGTCCGGGACAGGACTTCGAGCTCGAGGCGGACGACGTGCTGCTCGTCGAGTCGGGTGCGCGCGCGATCCACTCGCTGCTGTCGGCCCACGGCGTCGAGCACAGCACGGTGGTGGCCGACGAGGAGCGGATCAGCATCCAGCGCGTCGACCTGCGCGTCGCCGAAGTCGTGGTGACGCCCGGCTCGTCGTTCACGGGCTCGCAGGTCCGCGACCTCGGTCTGTCGCGCCGCTTCGGCATCCAGGTGCTCGCGATCCGGCGACTCGGCCAGCACCACAAGGTCAAGCTCCGCGACTGGCGCCTCCGGCCCGGTGACGTGCTCCTGGTGCAGGGCGAGCCGACCCCTCTGCGGACGTTGCAGGAAGACGGCGACTTCCTGCTGATCGAAGGCGTGGAGCGCGACCTGACGTTCCCGCGCAAGGCGCCGATCGCGGTCGCGATCCTGACGGCCGTCGTGGTTGCCGCGACCCTTGGCCTCGCGCCGATCGTCTTCCTCGCGCTCGCAGGCGTTGCGCTGATGATCGCGACCCGCTCGCTCGAGATCCGCGAGGTCGTCCGGGCTGTCGATCCCGCGGTGCTCCTCCTGCTCGCGGGGACGATCCCGCTCGGCAGGGCGATGGACCAGAGCGGCCTTGCGCAGCATGCGGCGGCCGGGGTCGTAGCGATGGTCGAGCCGTTCGGGCCGTGGGTCCTCGTCGGGGCCTGCTACCTGATGACGAGCATCCTCACCGAGGTCCTGTCGAACAACGCCACGGCGGTCTTGCTGGTGCCGATCGTCCTCGGGATCGCGGAGCGGCTCGGGATCGAGCCGAAGCCGCTCCTGGTGGCGGTCGCGTTCGGGGCGAGCGCGAGCTTCGCGACGCCGATCGGCTACCAGACGAACACGCTGGTCATGGGGCCCGGCGGCTACCGGGTCACCGACTACCTGAGGATCGGTCTGCCTCTGAACCTCGGGTTGGCCCTGGTTGCGACGCTCGTGATCCCGTTCTTCTGGCCGCTCAGCTGACGCGGCGGCGTGCGGGTCGGATCAGGCAGGCCGCGACAGCGGGAGCTGCCCGCCTGCCATCGCACAGAGCAGATCGACGAGGCGGTCCGCGTCGCGGTCCTGGATCAGCCCCAGCGCGCGGGCATCCTCGATCTCCCGGTAGGTGGCGACGACCTCGCCGTTGGCGACGGCGCGATGGATGCGGCCCAGCAGCTGGGTGATCGGAGAGCGGGTTTCGGCGGTCACGGTAGACCGCTCATCGGCGATGCCACCCCCATGGCATGAGAGGTTCGGGTGGGGAAGCTCCCCCGTCCGATCCCGCTGTGGAGCGCTGGTTCGGTTTCTGCGATCGTCTCGGTGAACGCATGGAGCACCGCCGCCTGACGACCTTCTCCGCCGCGACGCTGGTCGTCGCCAACATGGTGGGTGCCGGGGTGTTCACGACGAGCGGCTATGCGCTGGCCGACCACGAACGGGGCGTCGTCCTGCTGGCGTGGCTGGTGGGAGGGGTGCTGGCCATCTGCGGATGCCTCGCCTACGGCGCGCTCGGCCGGCGTTTCCCGCACTCGGGCGGCGAGTACGAGCTGCTCCGGCGGACGATCCACCCGCTCGCCGGCTTCTTGGCCGGATGGGTGTCGCTGCTCGCCGGTTTCACGGCGCCGATCGCGTTCGCGGCCGCGGCGTTCGGTCGCTACCTAGGGCCCGTGCTCGGCATCGATGCGGGGCCGTGGCTCGGGACGTTCGCGATCCTCGTGGCGGGTGGACTCCACCTCCGCGGGGCGCGCCTGGGCGCGCGTTCCCAGGATGTGGTCGTCGTGCTGAAGGTCGTGCTGATCGTCGCGTTCCTCGTCTTCGGCGCGGCGCAGCTGCTGGGTGGTTCCTCGACCGAGACCGTGCCGTTGCCCCCTGCTCGCTCGTTCGACCTCGCGGCGTTCGCGGTCACGTGTGTCTGGGTGTCGTTCGCCTACTCGGGATGGAATGCCGCGAGCTACGTCGCGGGAGAGATCGATGACGCCGAGCGGTCTCTGCCGCGCGCGCTGCTGCTCGGCACCCTGGTGACCGCCGCGCTCTACCTCGGGCTGAATGCGGTCTTCGTCTACGCAGCGCCCGTCGAGGTCCTGGCTGGCAAGGCGGAGATCGGGTTGCTCGCCGCCGACGCCCTGGGCGGCGCTTGGCTCGAGCGTGCGGTGGCCGGGGTCGTGGCGCTGGCGCTGTTCACGTCGATCGCGGCGATGATGATGGCTGGTCCCCGCGTCTATGCGCGGATGGCTGCGGATGGATTCCTGCCGCGGGTGCTCGCGTCCGGCGCGGACCACCGGCCTGCCATCCTGCTGCAGATCACGCTGGCGCTCGTCGCGCTCTGGACGCAGAGCCTCGACAGCCTGATGACGTACATCGGTTGGACGCTCTCTGTGTCGAGCGCGATGACCGTGTGTGGGTTGATCAGGGTGCGGCTACGGGAGGGTGCCGACGCCGTGCCGGTGCCGGGATGGCCCGTCGTTCCGGCCTTCTACGTGCTCGTGACGCTCGCGATCGCGGCGTTCTCGTTCTCGGATCGGCCGACCGAGGCTTCGGCCGGCCTCGGCACCCTCTGTCTCGGTGCTCTCGCCTACGCGGTCGCTGTCCGGCGCGGTGCGTCGGTGGCACGTTGAGTCGTCCCTATCCACGGTTCCTGACCATGCGCGCGCTGCTGCTCCTCGCCTTCTTTCTCACCTCGGTCGCGCTCGCACAGGCACCCGAGAACGGGACGTTCGATGCCGTCGCCCCGGCAGGAGTCATCCGGCTCTGGGACGGAGCTGCCCCGGGCGCGCTGGGGGACGGCGAGCACGATGTGCCGACGCTCACCGTGTTCCTGCCGCGGCCCGAGCGACGCACCGGCGGGGCCGTCGTCGTCTTTCCGGGCGGTGGCTACGGCGGTCTCGCCGGGCACGAAGGCCAGGGCTACGCGGAATGGCTCTGCGGCTACGGCGTGACGGCTTTCGTGCTGCGCTACCGGCTCGGCAGCAAGGGTTACCGCCACCCCGCGATGTGGAACGACGCGTCGCGCGCGGTGCGGCTCGTGCGCGCGCGCGCGGAGGAGTGGGAGGTGGATCCCGCGCGCGTCGGCGTCATGGGGTCGTCGGCGGGTGGGCACCTCGCGTCGACGATCGTCACGCACTGGGATCGCGGCCTGGCGGACGCGGAGGATCCTGTCGAGCGGCAGTCGTCGCGTCCGGACTTCGGGATCCTCTGCTACCCGGTGATCTCGATGCGCGAACCGCTCGTGCACCGGGGCTCGCGGCGGAACCTGCTCGGGGACACGCCCGATCCGGAGCGGATCGCGCTGCTGTCGAACCAGGACCAGGTCGATGGCGACACCCCGCCGATGTTCGTCTGGCACACGGCCGACGATGGGGCCGTGCCGGTGGGCAATGCCTACGCGTTCGCCGACGGCCTCGCGCGGGCCGGCGTGCCGCACGAACTCCACGTCTACCCGCAGGGGCGTCACGGGCTCGGGCTCGGGGCGCGGTCCCCGGCGGGCCTGCGTCCGGATGCGCTCCTCGACTGGACGGCGCGCTGCGCGGTTTGGCTCGCTGGCGTCGCAGACGAGCGCCAGGTCGAAGGGCTCTCGTCGGCGCTCGTCCGCCGGGCGGAGCGCTGGTGCGTGGAGTTGCCGCCCGCGCCGTCCGAGATCTCGGGCCCGCTCGCTACGATCGGCACCGTCCGCGGCCGCATCGGTCACGTGCTCGTGGTGGAGCGGGGCGCGGAGCCCGTCGAGAACGGCGCGGCGTGCACCTGGGGCGAGGGCGAAGGACGAGGAGTCGTCGTCGACTCTCTCGAAGGCCACGTGCTGATCGCGGTGGGCGTGCGTGCGGCGCCGCCCTCCCCGGGGACCGAGATCTCCGGAGTGCGTCGGTGACGCTCCGGCTGCGCGCGGCGACAGCGGCCGACCGCGACGCGGTCGCCGCACTCATCCACGCGTCGACCAACGGGTGGTATCTCGGACAGGGCCGACCTCCGGTGTTCGCCGGGCCCGTCGCCGACTGCGGCCTGTTCTTCGACGTCTACGAGCAGCTCGATCCCGGGCGTTGCCTCCTCGCCGAAGAAGCCGGCCAGCTCCTCGGCTCGTGCTTCTGGCATCCGCGTCCGACGCACGTGTCGCTCGGCATCATGAACGTGTCGCCGGCGGCCTTCGGGCGGGGAGTGGGCCGTCGACTCCTGTCGTGGATCTGTGGCGAGGCGGATCGGCGTGGACTGCCCGTGCGGCTCGTGTCCTCGGCGCAGAACCTCGACTCGTTCTCGCTCTACAACCGGGCGGGCTTCGCGCCGATCGCGGTGTTCCAGGATGTGCAGGTGCCCGTGCCCACCGACGGGTTGGGAGCAACCGCTGCGAGCCGGGCCTGCGTGCGCGATGCGGTTGCGGCGGACGTGCCTGCGATCGTGGAGCTCGAGCGCGAGATCCTCGGCATCGACCGGGCGTCCGATCTCGCGATGCTCGTCGACGGCTTCGGCGGCGTGTTCTCGAGCCGCGTGTGCGAGGACGCGGGGCGGATCGAGGGATTCCTCATCGCGAGCCGCGCACGAGCCAGCGCGATGCTCGGGCCCGGCTGCGCGCGCAGCGATGCCGCCGC
>JBEAPQ010000311.1:0-7147 GCA_041164325.1 Planctomycetota bacterium
TCGACGACCTGCTGTTCCGCTACCGTGACCGCTTCGGGAGAGGTGCGGCGCAGAGGATCCGCGACGCACTGCGACGTCGCCCGCTGTTCCTCGAGGTCGCGCCGCGGACCTGGTCCCTGCGGAGCCGCCATGTCGACGAACTCGAGCTCCTCCGCCCGGAGGCAGAGCGAATGGTCGAAGATCTCGCGCGGACCGGTGGGCGCATCCAGCTCGGCGAACGTGTCCGCCACGGCGAGATCTCCGAGCGCTGCGCGTTCCTCCTGACCGCGATGCTCGCCGACGTGCCGAGCCTGCGCGCGCTCGGGCGGGGCGAATTCGTGCTGCGGCAGGCCGGCCCCTCCCCACGGACGGCCGCCCTCGTCGAGGAACTCCGCCGCGCGATGGGCGAGGTTCCGTTCGCGCGTTTCCTCCAGAACTGCAGCCCCGGCGACCGGCCGCTGGTCGCCCGGCTGCTGCAGACGAACCGCCTGTTCGTATCCCCCGCCAAGGACCGCATCGACCTCGCAGAGAACTACCCGCTGACGGGCGAACGGCTCCGGCTTCTGCTCCACGCGGTGCGCACGTGCGTCGAGGAATCGGGCGGCTACGCCCCGCTCGCTCGGGTCCAGGGTGCCCTCGAAGCGGCCGAGCTGGGAGGCTCGTTCCTGACGGATCATCTCCTCCTGGACGTGCTGAGGCGTCACGGCGGATTCGAGATCCTGTCCGGAACCGTGGTGGCCGACCCCGCTCTCCACCTCGGACCCTTCCTCCAGCGCATCGCCCGCGACATCCTCCGCGCGCGGGTCGCCGGACTGACGTTCCAGCAGATCGTCGCCGAACGGCCCGAGCTCGCGGAGTTCTCGACCTGCCTCCAGGGTCTGTTGGAGGCAGATCCCCTGGTGCAATCCGAGGACGGGCTACACTACCAGCTGGCCTGACGCCGATCAGCGGAGACAGGCCAAGACACGCCCGACCGAGTCCCACATGCCCAAGGTCCGCGAGAATCGCTTCCTCCGCGTGAAGCTCGACATGGTCGGGCGCTGTCAGCTGCGCTGCATCATGTGCCACTTCGCGCACCCGGAGTTCGTCGAGAACAAGACGACGATGGGGCGCGAGCTGCTCGAGAAGGTCGCCGACGACCTCTTTCCGCGCGCGCACGACGTGGTTCTGTCGTCCAGCGCTGAGCCTCTGATGGCGCCGGAGCTCCCGCGCGCGCTCGAGCTCTGCAAGGAGCACGGCGTCCCGAACTTCCACTTCTCGACCAACGGCATGTCGCTCACCGAGAAGATCATCGACAAGGTGATCGAGGTGGAGATGCCGCTGATCACGATCTCGATCGACGCTGGCGAGAAGGAGATCTTCGAACGCATCCGCACCCCCGCCAAGTGGGACCGCGTGATCAGCCGCTTCGACCTGATCAACGAGCGCAAGCGCGCCCACGGCGTGGATCGCCCGGACATCAGCGCCACGTCGGTGCTGATGAAGAGCAGCATCCACACGATCCCGGCTCTCGTCCGACTGATGCACGAGAAGGGTGTGCGCTACATGAACTTCGTGCACATGGCCGTGATCGGCGGCATGGACATGGAGAAGGAGTCGCTGCTCAACGAGCCGAAGCTCTGCAACGACATCATGCACGAGGTCCAGGCCTACGCGGACCAGGTCGGCATGCAGATCGTGCGGCCGATCGATCTCCCGGAAACCAACGCGGGCATCGCGGACGCCGATGTGCCGGAGTCCGACGAAGGCGGCGGCAACGCGCTGATGCCGGGCGAGCAGTCCCTGGTCTCGGTCGACGAGTACCTCGACCACAAGAACCGCGAGTTCCTGCTGAAGGCGAAGCAGGGCAAGCACCACAACCGGCCCTGCTACTTCCCGTGGTACTACATCCACGTGAATCCGGAGGGGACGGTGTTCCCGTGTGGTTCCTGGTGGGAGCACACCATCTTCGGTGACTTCAAGACCCAGAGCTTCGAAGACATCTGGACCGGACCGCAGTTCACCGAACTCCGCCGCCAGCTGTTCCACCACGAGCTGCGCCCGACCTGCGCGAACTGCGCGGTGTCGAACATGGGTCGCCCGGACGTGAAGGCATCCTTCGCGCAGCGCGCCAAGTTCCGGGCGCGCGCGCGGGCCGCCGCCGAACGCCAGGGCTGATCCGAATCAGCCCCGCACCCGACGCACGACGAGCGCAGTCAGCGGCACACCCAACAGGCCTGCGAACACGTCTGCGACGTAGTGGTAGCGCAGCACGAGGGTTGCAGCCACCAGCAGCACGACGGGCACCGCGAAGGCCAGCGCATGGCGACGCGCGTGCTTGGCGACGACCGCGAGGGACACGACGCCCAGCATCGTGTGCCCGGACGGGAAGCAGTTCCACCGGTGGATCTCGGCATCCACGATCGCGGCGTGGACGCTCGCCGCGCAGAGCGGGCCCTCGATCGGACGATCGTGCGGCAGGTAGGTCTCGGGTCCGATCGTCGGCCAGATCAGGTAGCCGAGATAGCTGAGGAGGAACCCCGCGACCACGCGGTCCAGCCCGTCGGCGAATCCCGATCGACCGGCTCCGAGCCCAGCGAGCACCACCGCGACGATCGGCACGAGGTAGAAGATCGCGTAGGCGATCTGCAGGACGTCGACCGCGGGCCCCCAGTAGAGCACCTGGAGGGAGACCGTCGGATCCGTTCCGCAGAGCCAGCGATCGAAGGCGATCCAGGTGAACTCGAACGGCTCGGGGTGGACCCCGGGGAGGACGAGAGCGAGCGCCGTGAAGACCGTCGGGATCGCGACGATGCTGAACGCGGCCCGCGCCGCATTGCCGCGCGGCGTGCCGGCCGGGAACCGCCGCAACCCGAGCATCAGCGACAGGAACACCGCGTGGATCGCGGTGAACAGAACCGGGTTGCCACTTCCCGGTCCGGCCGGCAGTCCCCCGATCCAGGACGCGGCCGTCGCGGTCAACAGGTAGAAGACCCAGACGCGGTCGTGTGCCGAGACCGGCCGCTCCGTGAGGCTCATGCGGCCCTCCTCGCAGCCGTCCGACGGACGACGAGCCCGGCGACGACGCCGGCACATCCCGCCCCGAGGAACGCCCCCGGCCCCGCAGGGTCGGTCTCGAACGGCTGCAGGAACCGGGCGACCGGGCCCACCTGGAGCACGAGCAGAACGAACGCAACGAACGCGGCGGGCAGCGTCGCACGCACCGGGATCACGACCACCGGGACGAGCACCGCGAGGCGCGCGCGGGGATGGGCGACCAGGAACGCCACCGCGATGGCCGCGAGCAACGGGCCCGCCCCGAGGAGGACGTGGCCCGGCCCGCCCCACAGACGCGTCCCCAGCGTTCCGGCCACGGAGACGAGGACCAGCCAGGCGGCAAAGCCCCGACTCCCGAGCGCCGCCTCGATGCGCCCACCGAACGCGATCACGGCGAAGACACCGAACAGCGTCGGGACCGGCCCACCGAAGCAGAGAGGGTGCAGCAGGGTCGGTGCCACCACCGCGAGCAACGCCTTGGCGGCCCCGTCGCCCCGCCCGCGATGCAGCGCCTCGAGCCCCTGCTCGAACGTCCGACCGCCCACGGTCAGGGAACCCGCCCATTCCTGCCAGAACGCGCCCGGGTGGAGATGCACGGCGCACAGCCCCGTGAACCATAGGGCCGCAAGTCCGTAGACGATCGGCGTGGGGCCTCGTCGCCCGAGGTCATCGTGGAACGGGATCATGCGGCCGCGAGACCCGATCGTCCGCTCCGGCCACGTCCCGGTAAAGCGGAGAGACACCGCGTCCGCTTCCCTCCGGTTGGCTGTCCGCCTACCCTCCCCACCGATGCTGCGAACCATCGTCCCGATCCTCCTCACGGGGTCCCTCGCGCTCCTGTCGGGCTGCGGCGAGGACCACGGTCCGCTCAGCGGCGCGCGCGCCCACGAGCACACGGCGAAGATCACCGGCTTCGGTCCCCGCCCGCCGGGCTCCGAGAACCTGAAGAAGACCGCGGCCTACATCGAGCAGCAGCTCCAGGCCATCGACCCGGCGCTGAAGCTCCAGCGCCAGTCCTTCGAGAAGTTCGGCCAGAGTTTCGAGAACCTCTGGGTCGAGATCCCCGGAACGGACCCGAACGGTCCGATCCTCGCGATCGGCGCGCACTACGACTCGAAGATCACGCACCCCGGCGAACAGGACTTCGCGTTCGTCGGCGCGCTCGACGCCGCGGCCTCGTGCGGCGTGCTCCTCGAACTCGCCCGCGAGATCCACGCCAAGAAGCCGGTCACCCAGAACGTCTGGCTGCTCTGGTTCGACGGCGAGGAATCGCTCGAGTGGGAGTGGAACGACGAGAAGGCGCTGCTCGGCTCGACGCACTGGGTCGACACGATGCACGCCGACACGACGCGGTTTCCGGACGGCCTGTCGAAGCGACTCCGCGTCTTCGTGCTGCTCGACCTGTTGGGCGACGTCAACCTGAAGATCGACCGCGACCTGGAGTCGAATCCGAAGCTCCTCGAGATCTTCAAGGAGACCGCGAACGCGATGGGCAAGGGCAACGTGCTCTACCGGTACGAGTCGCCGATGAAGGACGACCACATCCCGTTCAAGCGGAAGTCGGTCCGCGTCATCGACCTGATCGACTTCCAGTACCGGGCGCCGATCCAGCACGGCCCGAACACACCGGAAGACGGCAAGCGCTACACGCCTTGGTGGCACACCGCCGACGACACCCTCGACAAGGTGTCGAAGGACTCGCTCGGCTTCGTCGGCAACCTCGTGCTCCGCGCCTTGCCGCGGATCGAGGCCGAGTTCTACCGGTGATGCTCCCGCGACAGCTCGCGCGCACCGGTGTCGCCGCCGGACTCGCGCTCGTCGCGGCCGCGTGCGGAGCTTGCAGCCCGGACCCACCGGCTCCGGTCTCCGTCGCCGCAGGCCCGGCCGCCCCCAAGGACCTGCCGCGCGATCTCGGAACCCGCGCGTTCCAGCACGTCGAGACGCTCGTGGGCTTCGGCGCGCGCCATGCGGGGTCCGAGGGGTGGAACCGCGCCGTCGACTACATCGCCGCTGAACTCGAGGGCATGGGTCTCACCGTCCTCCGTGATCGGTGGGCGGAAGAGCGGGAGGGGCTGATCTACGAGAACCTGTCCGCACGCATTCCGGGACGCCTTCCCGACCGCATCGTGCTGGGCGCCCACCACGACACCAAGATCACCGAGGGGCACGACGATCCTGCCCACAACTTCCCGTTCGTCGGCGCCAACGACTCGGCGAGCGGGGTTGGTCTGCTCCTGGCCCTCGCCCGTCACTGGGCCGACCACCCGCCGAACGCCAGCATCGACGTCGTGTTCTTCGACGGCGAGGAGAGCGTCCCGTTCACCTGGGACCTGACGCGAGCGCTGTTCGGATCCCGCCGCTACGCGAAGCGATACCGGGATGCATCCATGGAGCCGGGCGGCGAGCCGCCGATCCGCGCGATGGTGCTGCTGGACATGGTGGGCGCGCGCGACCTTTCGATCGACGACGAGTCGATGTCCGATCGCGGTCTGCATCGGATCATCGCCGAGAGCGCCAGGGACTGCGGACATGCGGCCTACTTCTTCCGCAACCGACTCCAGGTCAGCGACGACCACATGGCCTTCCTCGAACTCGGCATCCCGGCGATCGACCTGATCGACATCTACGACAACCCGCAGTGGCACACGCCCGAGGACACGCTGGAGCACATCGCTCCGGAGAGCCTCCAGATCGTCGGCGAGGTCGTGCTCACGGCGATCCCGCGGATCGAGGCCGCTGTGGTTCCCGCACCCCAGGAGCACGGCCGTTGATCCCGGCGGCGGGAGTCGCCGCGCGCGGGGCGCGGACGCTGCACTTCCAGACGATCGGGGAAGGTCCCGCGCTCGTGCTGATCCCAGGACTGGGGAGTGGCTCCAAGCTCTTCGGAACGCTGCCGCGACGCTTTGCCCGCAACGCGCGGAAGACGCTGACGTACGACCCGGTCGGCGTGACGCCGTCGTCCCCGCAGGACGGGACGTATTGCTTCGAAGAGGCCGCGGACGACGTGCTCGCCGTCGCCGATGCGGCGGGCGTCGAGACGTTGGACCTCGTCGGCACGTCGCTCGGCGGCAAGGTCGCACTCGTCGCGGCCGCGCGGCACCCCGACCGGGTGCGGCGCGTCGTCCTCCTGGCGTCGTCCGCGGTGGTGCACGAGCGCGCGAAGCGCGTCTACCGGTTCTTCGAAACGGTCGCCGGCACGCTTCCCGCCGACCGGTTTGCCGATGCTGTGGTGCCGTTCCTGTTCGGCCGGACCTTCCTCGAGGAGCGCCCCGCCGTCGTCGACGACATCGCGAGAGCCACCCGCCCGGACGACGCACGCCGAGCCCTGATGGTGGCTCAGGCGCGCGCGCTGCGGGACTTCGACGGCGTCTCCTGGGCGCGGTCGGTCCGGGCCCCGACCCTCTGCCTCGCAGGCGCCGAAGACACGCTGACCGACCTCGGGGACGTCGAACGGACGGCGCGCGTGCTGCCCTCCGGCACGTTCCGCGCCTTCGACCGGGCGGGGCACTCCCTGCTGCTCGAGGACGCCGCGGTCTTCGAAGCGGTCCTGGGATTCCTGGACGCGTAGGCTGCCCCCGCCCTATCCGGCAGCTTCGGATCTGCAGGAATTCTCTGCCAAACCGTCAAGGGATCAGCACGAACGCCCGATGACACCGGCACGTCAAACCCAAGGACGTGACGATGCGGATTCCAGACAAGCAGGCTGTGTTCTTCGAACTCGACGGGGTCCTCGTCGAGCGTGCGCAACTCGACGATCACGGTGAAGTGCCGTGGCTCCCCGGAGCCAAGGACGCACTGACCCGGATCAACCCGCGGATCTTCTCGATCTTCATCGCGACGGCTCGCGAGGACATCGCGATGGGCAAGATGCGTGAGCGGGACTTCAAGAAGTTCTGCGAGCGGTTCCTCGCGGAGTGCGAACTCCTCGGGGTCGCGATCCGGAAGATCTACAGCTGTCCCTACCACCCGAAGGGCAAGGCGCGGTTCCGGAAGGAATCCGTGTTCCGGAAACCGGCTCCGGGCCTCTTCAAGATCGCGCAGCAGGAGTTCGACCTGAACCTCGCCCGCTGTTGGAAGATCGGCCATCGGACCACCGACATCCTTGCGGGCCAGCGCGCCGGTGTGGGAACGA
>JBEAPQ010000312.1:0-4729 GCA_041164325.1 Planctomycetota bacterium
CTTGCAGCGTCGCTGGCGCCTACGAGACCAGCTACGCGGGCTTCGACGGCATGAACGTGTTCGTGCACATCGACACGATGCGCAGCTTCCTGGACGGCGACGCGCGGAGCGAGTCGGCGAACGAGGTCGCGATCCGCCTCCACGACACGGCCGAGGCGGCGGACACCGCAGCCCGTCTGCAGCGCGCGCTCGCGGAGGGCGTCGCGGGTCGCGGCGCGTCGTGGATCCGGGTCCGCACCTGGGCCGAGGCCAACGCGGGCCGCATCGGCAACGTCGAGCACCAGCGATCGCTGATGAAGCTCGTGCTCTTCGTGATCATGGTCGTCGCGGCGTTCCTGATGTACGCGACGCTGTCGATGATGGTGACCGAGAAGACCCACGACATCGGCATCCTCACCGCGATGGGCGCGAGCCCCCGCGGCGTGATGGCGGTGTTCACGGGCTGCGGCGTCGCGATCGCCGTGGTCGGCGCAGGTCTCGGCGTCGCGTTCGGATGCCTGTCGTCGATCTACCTGGACACTCTCAACACGTTCCTCACCGAGAACTTCGGCATCGACCTGTTCCCGGTCAGGATCTACCACCTGCGGCGCGTCCCCTACGACCTCGACCCCGTCTGGATCTCGCAGGTCGCGGGCTCGGCACTCGTCGTCGGCGCCCTGGTCGCGGCGATCCCAGCCTGGCGCGCAGCCCGCTACGACCCGCTGGACTCCCTGCGCAACGAGTGACGGGCCGCGGGTCGCTGCGGGCGAGTCGTGGCCCCGTCGGATAGACTGCGCGCCGCTTGGCTCCCCTTCTGCGACAGGCTGCGCTCGGCGCTGTGCTCCTGGGCTGCGCTGCCACCCTTGCAGGGTGCGGCGCGCTCCCGGAGGATCACGCGGCCACCGACCTGCTCGCGAGGTCCGGTTCCGGGCTGAGGAAGACCTTGCGAGGCACACCCGGGTTCCTCGCCGACCAGGAGCGCGGCCTCGTCCGGATCGGCCAGCGGCTGGCATCGTTCCCCGCTGCGGCCCAGGCACGCACGGTGAAGCTGGGGAACACACTCGTGCGCGGTTCCGAGGGCCAGGGTGACGCTCTGGCCCGACTGCTTCCACGCGCCTCGCACGGCTTCGGCCTTGCCGCCGAACGCGAGCTGCAGGGCACACGCAGGCTCGCCGCGAGGGCCGATCAACTCGCGGACCGATTCGGCCGCGATGCGACATCCCTCCAGCGCAACACGGCCGACCTCCCGAGACACATCCATCTCGCGCGGGACATCCTGCCCATGCCGACCGACCGCGAACGGACGGTCGACCTCGAACCCGCAGCCCGGAGACGGACGCTGCTCGAACGCATCCTCGACCGGATGTCGCTGTGACGAGCCTCCGACGCACGGACTGAACTGCACACCGCCCTTGCGGCACACCAACCCATCATGAGACCCGACTGCTCTGCGGCGCTCGCTGCCGCCACACTCCTCTGCCTGGCCGGCCTGTCGGCTCAGGCCCCTGCGCCCACGA
The DNA here is from genome assembly GCA_041164325.1 of Planctomycetota bacterium. Lineage (GTDB taxonomy): Bacteria > Planctomycetota > UBA1135 > UBA1135 > UBA2386 > JAQCBR01. Next base: position 1,497 of record JBEAPQ010000312.1, read on the forward strand.
GCGCCCCGCTCCCGGCCGATCGGAGCGCAGGCGCCGATGCGGTCACCGAAGCGCAGATCCGCACGTGGCTCGGCACGCTCGCGTCCGAAGACTTCGCGGGACGCGGCACGGGCCAGGAGGGCTACCGCAAGGCCGCCGAGTACGTCCGCGCGCACTTCAAGGACCTCGGCTACGAGCCGGGTGCCGGCGATTCCTTCTTCCAGGTCGTGCCCTGGACGAAGACCGGACCGGTCGCCGATGCCTGCAGCCTGCGCGTGACGCGCGGCGGCAAGACGCTCCTCGACCTCGGTCTGGACCGCCTGCGAGGCTCGGCATCCCAGGACGAGGACGCGTCGGGCCCCCTCACGATCGTCGCCACGCGGACGCTCGACGGCGCGGATCTCGACGGCATGGACCTCAGTGGCCGTGCGGTCGTGCTCGCCCTCGTCGGCGATGCGTTCGCGGACGCTGGCAGCGAAGACTGGCGAGCCCGCCGCGCCGTGCAGCGAGCCACCGTGCAGCTGCGCAACAAGGTCCAGCAGGCAGGCGGCAACCTCGTCGCGTTCGCACACGACGGCCTCGCCGCGGTGACCGGTTCGTTCGCGGAGTCGACGGGGCCGAGCCGACGCAGCGGTGGCCCGGCGGCCGCGGGACGCAACCGCGCGCCGACGACGGTCGTCCTGCCCGGCGATGCGTTCGAGGAACTGCTCCAGGCGACGCTCGGCGAGCAGCGCGCCAAGGTCGCGCTCGACGAGGGCGAGGACGCGGTCCGCATCGACACGCCGGCTGAAGTCGCGCTCGAGCTCGACATCGAGACCAGCGACGCGCCGGCCTACAACGTCGTCGCCGTCCTGCCGGGGTCCGATCCGGAGCTGCGCGACGAGTACGTGGCCATCGGCTGCCACCTGGACCACCTCGGGATCAGCGCCGACGGCACGATCCACCCGGGCGCCGACGACGATGGCTCTGGGTCCGCCGGCCTGATGGCGATCGCCCAGGCCTTCGCCAAGAACGGCACGCGCCCCAGGCGGAGCATCCTGCTGATGGCGTTCTGCGGCGAGGAACGCGGCCTGATCGGCTCCGCCTACTTTGCCGCGAACCCGACCGTCCCGTTGGCGAGCATCGTCGCCGAGCTGCAGATCGACATGATCGGCCGCGACGAGGAGAAGGGTGACGAGACCGCCGCCGACAACGTCAACTGCCTCCACCTCGTCGGCTCCCAGAAGCTCTCCGACGACCTCCACCAGCTCTGCCTGCGCCTCAACGAGGAGCGCGCGCAGTTCGCGCTCGAGTGGGATGAAGAGGGCGTCTTCTACCGGAGCGACCACTGGAACTTCGCGCGCGAAGGCGTGCCGATCGCGTTCTTCTTCACCGGCTTCCACCCGGACTACCACCGCCCGACGGACACCGCCGACAAGATCAACTACGCGAAGCTCCGGCGGATCGCGATGTACGTCTACGACATCGGCTTCGAACTGGGCAACGCCGACGCCCGCCCGCTGGTCGACGCAGCCCGCTGGGAAAGCCTCGAGCGCAAGGGACGGCAGGAGCCGGTCGCTCCGGTCCGTCGCTGATCGGCCGGGACGGATCGTCGGGGCCCCACCGCGGGGCCCCGACGATCGGCATCACGCACCGCCGTAGCGCGCCGCACCGGGCTCGCGCAGAGCGACGGGGCGCCCCAGGATCTCCATCGCGACGATCGCAGCGGCGGGGTCGTTGAGGTCGTAGCGCCCCACCCTCATGCGGCGCTTCCCGCCGACGCGGGCAACGGGCTGGAGGTTCCTCCGCGCGGCCTCATCCCTCTCCGCCATCTCTTCGCGGAGCCCGCGGCGAGGACGTTCCGTGGGCTGGTCGTAGACGACCGTGACGCGCGGAGGACGCTCGTCCAGCGACGTGGGGCGCCGCTGGGCCAGCTCGTCGTAGTCGACGCGGTGCGGAGCCTCCGCCCCGCCGATCCCTCGGTCCACGGGGCGAGGTGTCTGCCGCTCGATCGGAGCCGGAGCAGGGCGCGACACGGGCGCCTCTTCGAGGCCCATCGCACGACGGATCTCGCGCGCGATGTCCTCCGGGCTGCGTGCCTCGCGGCGCTTGGCGGCCGAGGGCCGTGCCGGAGTCGAGGACGAAGACCGTCCGGCCCCCGGGCGCTGCCCCTGCTGTTCCTGCGCCTTCCGCGCGGCCTTCTGCATCGCGCCTCCGAGCGACGAGAACAGCCAGCTGGCGACGATCAGCCAAGCGATCGGCTCCTGGAGGAGCCACCGAAAGAGGTCACCCATCGAGGATCACCGCGGCTGGCCTTCGTCGCCGCGGTCGTCCTGACCTTCGGCGATCTGCGAACGCATGCGGGTGTCGGACTCGATGTTCCGCATCCGGTAGTAGTCCATGATGCCGAGGTTGCCCGAGCGGAACGACTCGGCAATCGCCTGCGGCACCTGGGCCTCGGCGAGCAGGACCTTGGCACGGTTGGCCATCACTTCGGCCGAGTTCTCCTGCTCGGCGGCCACCGCCATCGCACGACGTTCCTCGGCCTTGGCCTGGGCGACGCGCTTGTCGGCCTCGGCCTGGTCTGCCTGGAGGCGCGAGCCGATGTTCTCGCCGATATCGACGTCCGCGATGTCGATCGAGAGGATCTCGAAGGCCGTGCCCGCATCGAGGCCCTTGGCGAGCACCGTGCGGCTGATCGAGTCCGGGTTCTCGAGCACGTCCTTGTGCGTCGACGAGGAGCCGATGCTCGACACGATGCCCTCGCCGACGCGGGCGATGATCGTCTCTTCGGTCGCACCACCGACGAGACGGTCGATGTTGGCGCGCACGGTCACGCGTGCCCGCGCCAGGACCTGGATGCCGTCCTTGGCCATCGCCGCCACCTTGCCCTGGACCGGGCAGTCGATGACGCGCGGGTTGACCGAGGTCTGGACCGCCTCGAGGACGTCACGGCCCGCGAGATCGATCGCCGCGGCGCGACGGAAGTCGAGACCGAGGTCCGCCCGGTTCGCGGCAATGAGCGCCGAGACCACCTTCATGACGTTGCCGCCAGCCAGATAGTGGGCTTCGAGTTCGCGGGGGCTCAGCGGGATCCCCGCCTGCACCGAGCTGACCATCGCGCGCACGATCACAGCCGGGTTGACCTTGCGGAGCTGCATGCCGACCAGCCCGAACAGGCTGACCGGGGCCTTCGACAGGTAGGCCTGGATCCACAGGTTGATGAAGCGGAACAGGAAGATGATGAGGACCAGGAACAGCAGCAGCAGGAAGCC
>JBEAPQ010000313.1:0-9322 GCA_041164325.1 Planctomycetota bacterium
CGGCGCGTCACCGGGCGTCTCTCCAGGCCGAGTTGGACCGACTCCTGGAGAAGGTCCATCGGGAAGGGATGGGCTCCCTCTCCGAGGCCGAGCGCCGCGCTCTGGAGCGCGCCAGCCGCGACCTGCACTCCCGCGGTCGCTGACGCCGATCTGCCGGGGTCCTCGATCCCCAGGGTGGCGCAGCCAAGATCCCGGAGGCGGCGCCTCGATCGAGCCAGCGCCTCGCAGGCCGTGACCAAATCGGTCGACAGCCTCCGAGAGGCTGTGACTTTATCGAGTCACGGCCTCTCCGCGACGGCGAGAGCCGTCGCCAAGTAAGCACGTCGCAGCCTGTAGACTGATTTGGTCACAGGCTGCGAGAGCCTGTGACGAAATGTCGTCACAGGCTCTCCCGCAGCCGCGAAGCGGCTGCCAAGCCAGCAACTCGGAGGCTGTAGGCTGATTTGGGCACAGCCTCCGAGCGACGGCTCGAAGACCTGTCGACGGCTTGCGTCCCAGGTCGAGGGCGCCCGTGACCCCCTCGGTTCCGGGACCCTCAAACTCCGACGGCGAAGGCCCGGACAGCGGCGTCGGTCACGAGCGTGTGCAGCAGCCGATGCGAAGCGGGCGTCTGGATGTGCTCGACGACTTGCTCTTCGAAAGCGAGACCGCAGCGATGCGCGCGCACGGCACTCGGGGCGAGCAGGCCCTCGTAGGTCCCGCGGCCGCGACCGAGGCGCGCACCGCGCAGATCGAAGCCCAGGCCGGGCACAACCGCGAGCTCGGCTTGCGAGAGGTCCGCCGTGACCCGCGGCAGAGGCTCCAAGACACCGTCTCCCGCCGGGAGGCAGTCCAGCCAGTCGCGGATCTCCACCGCCACGAGGCTCCGACCCTGCTGCTCTCGCCTCGGCACGAAGACACGTTTGCTGTCTTTCCACGCGGCCTCGAGGAGCGGAGTCGTGTCGACCTCATACTCCGACGCGAGGTAGACGAAGACGCTGGACGCAGACTTCCACCAATCAGAGCTCAGGACCGACCGGCACGCCTCCATCGATTTGGCGTGGCGCACCGCGTCATCCAGACCCCGTATGGAGGCACGAAGGCGTCGCCTCAATCGCTTCGTCATCCTTCTTCCCTCGTCGAGGCTCCTTTCCGAGAGCACCCGACTGATCGCCGAGCATCGGTCGGTTCCGCCCGGAACGAAAGGGCGGACACCTCGGACATTCGCCACACACACGCAACCCGAGCCGCCGACCCGCGACAGCAGTGGCGCCGCGAAACGCGCCCCGGGCGCCTCGCGCGCTTCGGCAGCCGGCCTGAGCTCGTGTCGCAGCGCATGTCGTGTCGATGGGCTTTCCGGAACCCGAAAGACGCCGACGATGATGGCACCTGGGCCAATCTCCCTGGGCGTGTAGAGTTTCCCGGCAGACGTCCCAGCAGGAGGAACCGACGATCGAAGCACTGCTCGTGCTGCTCGCGCTCGCAGCCACTTTCTTGGCGTTGCACGCCCTGCCACGCGGCCAAGCGTTCGCGCTGGCCGGAGTCTGCGTTGCGCTGACCAGTGTGGGAGCGACGATCCGAAGGCCCGCGGTCGATGCCACGCTCGCCGCGGCCATCCCCACTCCGCACCGCGACGAGGGCTTCGCAGGTTCGGGCGCATGCCGCGCATGCCACCCGTTCCACTTCGATTCCTGGCATCAGTCTTTCCATCGATCGATGACCCAGGTCGCTTCGAGGGACAGCGTGCTCGGCGACTTCGACAACGTGACGCTGCGCTCGCGTGGCCGCTTGACGCGGCTGTGGAAGGACGGCGACACCTTCTGGGCCGACGTGGTCGATCCCCTGTTCGACCTCGAGAACCTGAACGTCCCGCTGCGGGACCTCCCGCCGGAACCTCCGCGCGTCCAGGCGCGGGTCGTGATGACGACGGGCTCGCACCACCTGCAGACCTACTGGCTCGCGCGAGGCGACGCCCAGGTCGCAGGCGCGCGCGCAGACGACGCATCCGGCTGGCTGCTGCAGCTGCCGTTCGTCTGGCACGTGGAGGAGGGGCGCTGGATCCCGACCCAGGACTCGTTCCTCACGCCTCCGAGCCGTCGCGTCGCCGCGGGCACCGCTTGGAACCTCTCCTGCAGCCCCTGCCACTCGGTCGGCACGCGCCCGGGCCTCGAAGACAGCTCCTTCGACACGGACACCGTCGACCTCGGCATCGCCTGCGAGTCCTGCCACGGACCGGGTGCCGCGCACGTGGCTGCGAACCGCGATCCGGTGCGTCGCTATCTGCAGCACTTCGACCGGGATTCCGGCGACCCGACGATCGTCGACCCGCGGCGCCTCGACAAGGAGTCCAGCGCAGCCATCTGCGGCCAGTGCCACTCGTTCCACCAGGACCTCGATCTGGCCGAGTCGCGCGAGAAGGGCGTGACGTTCCGCGCGGGCGATGCGCTCGCCGACCACAAGTTCGTCTTCGGGTTCGACAGCGATCGGGAACACCCCGCTGTGCAAGGCGTGCTCACGGCCGAGCCCGACGCGTTCGACGGCCGGTTCTGGAAAGACGGCACCATCCGCGTCGCGGGTCGCGAGTACAACGGCCTCGTCGTCTCGAAGTGCTTCGAGGACGGAGAGATGACGTGCCTCACGTGCCACTCGTTGCACGAGTACGCCGAACCGTCGGATCAGCTGAAGCCCGGAGCGACGGGCGACCAGACCTGCATCGACTGCCACGGCGAGCTCGCGCAGGACATCCGAGCGCACACGCACCACGCAGCCGACTCGCCCGGGTCGTCTTGTATGAACTGCCACATGCCGCACACGACGTGGGGCCTGTTCACGGCAATGCGGAGCCACCGCATCGATTCGCCCAGCGCAGCGACGAGCGCCCGCACCGGGAGACCCAACGCCTGCAACCAGTGCCACGTGGACCGCACGCTCGGCTGGACCGCCGAGCAGTTGACGGCCTGGTACGGCCAGGAGCCCGTCACCGACCTGTCGAAAGACCATCAGGAAGTCGCGGCATCGATCGTCTGGGCACTCCGCGGCGATGCTGCACAGCGTGCGATCGCAGCATGGACGCTCGGCTGGGAACCCGCGCGGCGCGCGTCCGGCTCGGGTTGGCAGGGCAGCTACCTGTCGATGCTGCTGTCGGATCCCTACGCCAGTGTCCGCAAGGCGGCCTACGACGCGCTGCGCAAGCTGCCGGGCTTCCGGGACGGCAACTTCACCTACGACTTCGTGCCGGGCGAGGCCGAGCAACGCGGGGCCTCGGGCAGCGCTATGCAGGTCTGGGGCGCCAGCCGCAGCACGTTCCTCGACCGACGCGACGCACAGGTGCTGATCGACGACCGCGGCGAGCCCATGCAGCAGCGGATCATGGAACTGTACCGACAGCGCGACGACACTCCGGTCCGGATCATCGAATGAGCGACGCCGTCCACCCTGCGCCCACGGCGCCCGATCTCGCCCGCACGCACTTCCGTCTCGGTTGGATCGGGGTCCTGGTCTTCCTCAGCCTCGGCCTCGTGCTGGAGGCCCTCCACGGCTTCAAGGTCGGCCTCTACCTCGACGTCGACCAGGAGACGCGCCGGCTGATGTGGCGCCTCGCGCACGCACACGGGACGCTGCTGTCCGTCCTCCACCTCGGGTTCGCGGCCACGCTGGCCCACCTGCCCGCGCTCGCTGCGCCGCTGTGCACGCTCGCGGCGCGCTGCCTGAGCGGCGCGCTGATCCTGATGCCGACCGGCTTCTTGCTCGGCGGCGTGTGGATCCACGGGGGCGACCCGGGGCTCGGCATCCTGCTGGTGCCACCCGGTGGACTGCTGCTGCTGATCGGCGTGCTCTCGATCGTCCGAGCGATGGGCCGCCGCGGCTGACAGGGCTTGGTGAGCACCTCCGGGCCGGGGGCCGATTCCCTCCCAGACTCCGAGGTGCTGGATAGGCGACGGCGATCGCCGTCGCGGAGAGGCCGCGCGTCCACAGAGTCGCAGCGTCTCGGTGGCCTCGGTGGGGCCGCGGGCTAAAGTGCGGGGCCGTCTGGCTGCGGCCCGCAGCCGGCCACGACCCCGTCGATCCACCATGAAGCACACGTTCCGCCGCCGCTTCGCGGCCCTGGCCACGCTGCTGGCCCTCGCTCCACTGGCTCCCGCTCAGGCCCACAAGGAGCTGGGCCGGATGTGGACGTTCGAGCACCCGCCCCTCGACTTCCTGGAAGCGGAATACGGCTTCCGACCGTCGCAGGACTGGCTGGACTTCGCCCGCCTCGCCTCGGTCCGCTACGGCGAGTGGTGCTCGGCCTCGTTCGTCAGCCCGCGCGGCATGATCCTGACCAACCACCACTGCGCCCGCGACAACGTCGCCGCCGTGACGCCCGAGGGTCAGGATTGGCTGACCTCCGGTTGGTTCGCGAAGTCGCTCGACGAGGAAGTCCGCATCCCGGAGCTGACGGTGCAGCAGCTGGTGACGATGCGCGACGTCACGGACGCGATGAACGAGGGGATCGCCGCCGACGCCCAGGGAGAAGCCCTGGCCTCGGCGCTGGCCACCAACGAAGCGAAGATCCTGGAGGCCGCCAAGGCTGAGGAGCCCGACCTCAAGCACGAGCTGGTGTCGCTCTACCAGGGCGGGATGTACCAGGTCTACAGCTACAAGGTCTACGAAGACGTCCGCCTCGTCGCGACGCCGGACCTCCGCATCGCCAAGTTCGGCGGCGACCCGGACAACTTCACCTACCCGCGCTTCAGCCTCGACTACACGTTCGTCCGCGCTTGGGAAGACGGCAAGCCGGCCGACACGTCCGCGCACTACTTCAAGGTCAAGACGCGTGGCCCGCAGGATGGAGAGACGGTCTTCGTGACCGGCAACCCGGGCTCGACCGGCCGCCTGAACACCATCGCCCAGATGGAGTTCATCCGGGACGTCCAGTACCCGTCGGCACTCGGGAACATCAAGGCCCAGCTCCAGCAGCTCCGCGCCGCCGAGAAGGCCGGCGCAGAGGGCGACCTGCGCGGTGAGATCCTGAACCTCGAGAACTCCGAGAAGGCGATCACCGGCTACCTCGACGGCCTCCGCAACGAGAAGGTCATGGACGTCAAGCGGAACGCCGAGGCCCAGCTGCGCGAGGCGCTCGCCGGCAAGGATGAGCTCGCGCCGTTCCTGTCGGCCTTCGACCGACTGGATGAGATCAACCGGCTCAAGAAGGAGATCGTGATGAACCGCGGCAACCGCCGCGAGCTCCGCGCCCTCCTCGAGGAAGAAGAGCTGATCGCCAAGCGGATCGGCGAGGCGTTCTTCGCGGTCTACGGCACGAGCATCCCGCCGGACGCGACGTTCACGCTCCGCCTCAGCGACGGCGTCGTGAAGGGCTTCCCGATGAACGGCACGATCGCCCCCTACTTCACGAGCTTGTTCGGCCTCTACGCACGCAACGTCGAGTTCGGCAACCAGGACCCGTTCGACCTCGATCCGCGGTGGATCGACCGCCAGGGTGACCTGGACCTGACGACGCCGTTCTGCCACGTGTCGACGTGCGACATCATCGGCGGCAACTCGGGCAGCCCGATGATCAACACCGACCTCGAGCTGGTCGGGCTCGTCTTCGACGGCAACATCGAGAGCCTCGCCAACCGCTTCGTCTTCACCGACGACGTGCCGCGCACGGTCTGCGTGCACCCGGCGATCATCGTGGAGTCACTCCGCAAGATCTACGACGCCGCTGCGATCGCCGACGAGTTCGAAGGCAAGGCCAAGGGCTACTGAGCCCGGCTCCGACAGCCTCGCGACGGCGCGCGCCGTCGCGGGGTGTCGAACCCTCGGAGGCTGTGACCAAATCAGGCTACAGCCTCCGAGTTGTTGGCTTGGCAGCCGCTTCGCGGCTGCGGGAGAGCCCGTGACGAAGTCAGTCTACAGGCTGTGACGTGCTTGCTTGGCGACGGCTCTCGCCGGCTGTGCGTGGCCCGCGCCGTCAGTCCGCGCGGTAGCCAGCGTCTTCCCAGAGCCGGAAGCCGCCGAAGAACGCGAAGCGGTTGTTGCCCGCCCGGGCGTGCGTCGGGAGCTCTTCGAGCTTCTTGACGTTGCCCCCGCCGATCACCACATAGTCGGCGACGAGCGCGAGGCGCAGCCTTTCGGTCACGTCGAACACGTGCTCGACCCACTGCTTCTTGCCGAACTTCTCGAGACCGCGCTCGCCGAGGTAGTCCTCGAACGTGCCGTTCTTGTACGGCAGGTGCGCGCACTCGAGCGGAAGCACGCGACGGTTCGCGACCAGAGCCGAGCCGAGACCGGTCCCCAACCCGAGGAACAGCATCGTGCCGCCGTCGTCGTAGCTGCCGAGGGCCTGCATGGCGGCGTCGTTGACGACCTTGGTAGGCATGCCGAAGGCCGACTCGAAATCGAAGCCGACCCAGCCCGGGCCGAGGTTCTTCGGATCGAGTGCAACCTGCCCCTCTCGGACCATCGCCGGCACGCCGACCGTCACCCGGTCGAACTGCCAGTCCGAGGCGGTCCGCAGCACCCCGTCGACCAACGCCTCGGGCGTGAGCTTCGGGCCCGAGGCGAACTTGCGGCGCTTCTCCTGGTTCGAGGCCAGGAGCTTCACGTTGGTCCCGCCAATGTCGACGACGAGGATGTCCATGGGTGACCGGGGAGTGTCGCCCAACCGGGCAACCAGGGCCAGCCTCGCTCTCCCAGGTCGGGACCCGGCCTTTCCCGCCGTCCGCAGCCCCGCCTAGGATGCGCGCGAGCGCAACGATGAATCACCTCGAGTCCCTCGCACGCCACACCGTCCTCGTCGCCGACACCGGCGATCTCGACGCGATTGCCACCCACCGCCCGCAGGACGCGACGACGAACCCGTCCCTGATCCTGAAGGCCGCCCGCGATCCACGCTTCGAGCCGATCGTGACCGGCGCTCTCGACCGCGCCCACGGCACCGAGGACGCGCTCGATCGGCTGTTCGTCGGCTTCGGAGACGCGATCCTCGGCCTGGTGCCCGGCCGCGTCTCGACCGAGGTCGACGCCCGGCTGAGCTTCGACCGCGCGGCCACCGTCGAGAAGGCCCGTCGCCTGATCGCACTCTACGAGGACGCGGGCCACGACCGGGAGCGCGTCCTGATCAAGGTGGCCGCCACGTGGGAGGGCATCCGCGCCGCTGCGGAGCTCGAGCGCGAGGGCATCCACTGCAACCTGACGCTCCTGTTCAGCTTCGCCCAGGCCGTCGCCTGCGCCGAGGCTGGCGTCACCCTGATCTCCCCCTTCGTCGGTCGGATCTACGACTACTTCCGCGCCGCACGCGGCGCGGACATCCCGATCGAAGAAGATCCCGGCACGGCCTCGGTCCGCCGGATCTACCGCTACTACAAGCAGCACGGCTACAGGACCCAAGTCATGGGCGCGAGCTTCCGGAAGGCCGACCAGGTCGAAGAGCTCTGCGGCTGTGACCTGCTGACGATCAGTCCTGACCTGCTCGACGAGCTGCGGGCGCGCGACGGCGAAATCGCCAGGCGACTGGACCCGAACCACCCGAGCGAGGACCCGATGCGCGCCCCGCTCGACGAGGCCTCCTACCGCTGGGCGCACAACGAGGACGCGATGGCCGTCGAGAAGCTCTCCGAGGCATCCGACGCTTCGACGCCGACGCACGCACGCTCGAGGCCTTGGTGCGCGCGCGCCTCGAGAGCCAGGACCGCTGATCAGCGGCCCGTTTCGCGACCCGCCGAACGGTAGACCATCGCGTCGGGCTCGGGCGCGGCCGTCACTCGGCTGCGGTGGCCTCCGGCCGAGACCGCTGCGACACCGACGACGACGTCGTCGATGCAGACGCCCTCCAGCGTCACCGACGCAAAGCGTCCGCCGTCGAGTTCCAACGCATCTCCCGGGACGAGGCGGCGCTCTTCCCAATCGGCCGACGTCGTGAGGCGCCAGACGATCTCGTGGGCGGGCGCGCCCTCGACCGGCACGAATCGGACCACCGTGTCGTAAGCCTCGCGGGCCCCCCGGATCTGCACGGCGCCCGGCGCACGCGGCGCGCTCGCCAGCTCGGCCAGGATCTCGGCATCGAGACTCGCGACCCGCGCCAGATACGCGAAGTCCATGAATTCCGGCAGGTCACCGTAGGGCTTGCCGTCGCGCTCCGTCACGTCCTGGTGCTGCCGCGAGAAGTCCTCGCGCGGCTCGGTGAAGCGCACCGACGGGAACCCCTGCTCGAAGAAGGGCCGGTGATCCCCACCACGCCCGTATCGATCTCCGCGGAACACCAGCATCACGTCGATGCCTTCGACCCGCCGGCTCGCCCAGGAGGCCGCCCGCGCCAGACTCCGCCCGAGCGAGTCCTCGCCGCGCGGCGCGTAGGAGAACACCCGGACGTGACCATCGCGCCGCACCCCGTCCATGCCGAGGCTGTTGCCCACGATGTCGTTGGTGATCATCCCGTCGACCTCGATCCCCTGCGCCGCGAGCGCCTCGGCGTGGGCCGTCGAACCGAGCAGCCCCTGCTCCTCACCGTCGTAGGCACAGAACACGAGCGTGGCCGGATACTCACCGGCGCACAGCAGCCGGCATGCCTCGAGCGCAGCCGCCGTGCCCGAAGCGTCATCGTTGGCTCCCGGCGCGATTCCGTCGGCCGCCGAGCCGGTGCCACGGATCGAGTCGTAGTGACCGCCGATCACGTAGTGCCGCGCCGCATCCGTCGTTCCAGGCAGAGTCGCGACGATGTTCACGACCTTCACGGTCGCCGGCATCCCGCGGCGTCGGCACGGCACCTCGAATTCCTGCCGCTCGACGACGAGCCTCCCGCCACTGCGCGCCACCAGCTCCCGGTAGCGCCCCTCGAGGTAGCTCCGCGCCGCCCCCGTTCCCCGCTTCGGATCGTCCGTCTCCGACAGCACATGCCGGGTCCCGAAACCGACGAGATCCCGCACCGTCCGCTCGACCTCGGCCGGATCGGCCACGAGCGGCCCCTGCGGGCAGAGAGGGGCGAGAACCGCCAGAGCGAGCGCGAGCATCGCGCCATCTCACAGCCTGTGACGAAATCAGTCCACAGGCTGCAGACGTCGTGACTCGGCAGAAGCGCAGCCTCTCCGATCCCCAGGGATCGGAGCACGCGCCGAGCGGAGGCGCCCTGCCTACTGCCCCGACTGCTTGAGCCGCGCGAAAGCGCGCGCGAACGCATTCTCGACCGGGGGCTCTTCGCGCTGGGGCGGGCGGGAATCGCCGCGGGGAGACTGGCCGCGGGAACGGTCGTGTGGAGCTCGACCACCCTGCGGGCGCTCGCCGCGGGGGCGTTCGCCGCGTTCGCCACGCTCCCCGGGCTCGTCGGTCATGCGCATCGTCAAGGCGATGCGGCGGCGCGGGA
>JBEAPQ010000314.1:0-8315 GCA_041164325.1 Planctomycetota bacterium
TGCGCTGCGTCGACCTCGTGGTCGAGCCGAGGACCAGCTTCTCGGTGCCGACGGCCGCGATGCAGCATGCGGCAGAGGCGGGCATTCCGCTGCTCGTGGCTGGCCACAGCGGACTCGCCGAATTCGTGGGCGATCACGGCTATGGCGTGGCCTACTCGACGGAGGACGGCACGGAACTGACGCGTGAATTGGAAGCGTTCTGCCCGGCGAGCAGCGAGAACCTGGACCGACTCCGCGGGGCGCGCCCGCGGCTTCGCACGATCGAGCACGAAGCGCTCGACTACGTGCGGATCTACCACGAGCTCCTCTACAAGAAGCTCCAGATCGGATCGGAAGAGGCCCAGGGGCTCACCCCCGAGACCTGGAAGTGAGCCTCAGCGGACCTCGGGATTCGGACTGAACCGAGGCAGCGAGGCGTCCGCGGATCGGGAACCGAGTGCGCGTTCGTGGACCGGGAAGCACGAATGGATCGCATCGTGCTTCATCCAGCTCCAGCGTGTCGCCAGTTCGCGTTCGAAGACCTTGTTCACGTCCGGGCCGATCAAACGCATCTGCTGGCAAGCTTCGGACCCCAGGGCCTTCCTGATGGCCTCCAGCACGATCGATCCCGTGTGCTCGTAGTGGTGGTTGGCGCGGGCGTAGTCGAGAGCCTCACGCCGCATCTGGTCGAGCAGGTCTGGTGAGTCCCTCCGCGCTTCGACGAACCATCTGAGCATGCCCTCGATGTTCTCGTCGTCTTCGGGCTCCACGAGTCGTCCGCGGACACCGTCGAGAACGACTTCAGGGATTCCGTGGACCCTGGAGGAGATGACCGACGTCTCGAGCAACATCGACTCGATGTTCACCAACGGAGAGCACTCGTTGGTGGAGATCAGCACATGGCAGTCCGCAGCAGCCATGAAGGGCGCTCCGCTCGGCTGTGGCCCGACGATGTGGACTTGTGCAGCAAGCTCTCCGTCCAGCGAACCCAGGATGTCGTGGTAGTAGCTCTCGGGGCCCTTGTTGTCGGGGTCGAGTCGCCCGACCAGCGCGAGTGCGTGCTTGCGGGCCTCAACGGCGGGCATGCTGCGCAGCATGGCTTGGAACGCCGTGACGAGGCGCTGTTGGTTCTTGCGCTTCTCGAGACTTCCCACGCACACGAACAGCGTTCCATCCGCCGGAACTCCGAGCTCGCGCCTGATCTCGTGTCGTGTCTCTTCGAGGCTCTGTCTGCTGGCGATCAGTGCGTCCACGTCGAATCCATAGGGAACGACGCCGACCGGCTTGGTGATCGCTCGGCAGAACGTCTCGAGCTGTCCGGCCGTGTCGTGCGAAGCAGTGAGCACGATGTCGGCACTCGCCAGCGCGTAGCGATGCATCGACTCCAGGGATCGGAGGCTGAACAAGTGCCCGTCTCGCTTGTCGACGTTGATTCCGTCGTGGAACCACCAGACGACCGGGATTCCCTTCCATCGCAGGAGCGGAGCCAGGGCGTAGACCGGCGAGGCGTTGAGGAAGACGACGTCCGGGTCGATCTCGTCGACAGCGCCGAGGAACGTCTCGTAGTGGGGCCAGTCCTCGTCGTAGTCGATGACGCGGAACCGGTCCGCTCCGACCAGATTGATGCACTCGTCCGCCAGCGGGCCGTCTCCGATGCCGATGCACCAGAGCTCGAACTCGGCTTCCAGCGATTGCAGTCCGCGGATCGCCCACAACATGGCGATCGGCGCTCCCGTGTTCGAGAGCTCGTGGGACACGAAGAGGACCCGTTGCTTCGTCCTGCCGCGCTCTGACGGCGCCAGTCGCGTGGCTCGGTAGGCCGCTCCTCCCGGCTTGGACCTGAGGTCCAGCAGGCACCGCTCGCGCAGACGTCGTGCTTCTTCGTCGAGGCGGTCCTCGACGCAGTCCCCCCAGATCCGGAGTTCATCGACGACGTGCCAGAACGTCGAAGCCTTGGCCGGAGGGAGTGTGGCGCGATCTGGCTGGTGCTCTGCCAGTTGGACGATGTGCCGGAGGTCCAGCTCTGCCAGACTCCTCGCGAAGTACTGGGCGCCCCAGCCGATTCCGGACTCACTCTCGTGGTAGGTGGGCCACCGGGTGCCGATCGCGACGACGACGTGCGCGAAGAACGGAGCCGCGACCCTCGGGTCGCGCCAGTCGCCGAGCTGCCAACTGGCGGCCTCGTCCTCTCCCATCACGAGAACTGTGCACAAGCCGGCCAAGCGTGACGCGATGACCGCATCGGGAAGCTGCGCGCCCAGGAAGACGACCGCGGTCGCTCCCTCGGCGATCAGCAGGCGCAGCAGCGACTCGGCCGTGTCACTCGACTCGAGCTGATGGTGACACAGCCTGTGGTTTCTCGGGCTGTGCCGATACCAGTCCTCGAGCACATCCTGCGTGACGGGGAACTCGTCGGAGCAGATGACCAGGACGGAGGGATCTCGGCTTTGCATGCGGAGCGACTTGCGTGGCCGTCAGGAGCTCGGGGCGCAGGCGTCCAGCTGGCGTGGTGCGGTGGGGGAGCCGGTTCGGTCGTCGGACCGACTCGCTCGTATTCGAGCCGAAGTCCGATCGGGCGTCATGCCCCAACCCGAACCTCGGTCACGTCGGTTCGCGCAGATCATGGTTCGGACGCCAGGTTCAGCCTGCGGCGCACCTTGCCGTAGAACCTCTTGCATCGCCCCCATGGACTGATCGGCACGGGCTTGGGAGACCCGCACCGGACCTTCGGCATGAGCGGGCGGTCGCTCGGCCAGCCCCTGGGCTCTCGTTGCCAGGATTCCTCGACGAGCGCCTCGAACCAGTCCACGTAGCGGGAGATGGAGTGGTGTTGGAGCACGCCCTGATGGGCGTCTCTCCCCATCGCTTCCAGCTTCTGACGTGATTCCGCGAGGAATCGGATTCGCCGGGCCATCGACCGCATGTCGCCGATGCCGACAACGAAGCCGTTGCGGCCGTTCTGGATGGCCTTGGACGTTCCGCTGACTCTCGTCACGACCGGGACGCATCCGTGGGCCATGGACTCCAGCATCGCGATGGAAGTGCCCTCGTACGCCGACACGAGGATCGCAACGTCGGTCGTTCGCCAGATCTGCTGCATCTGGTCCTGCGAGACCCGGCCCACGAACTCCACCTTCGCCGATGCCCGGGGGCCGAGCGCCTCGAGTCCTGCCCTCAGCTCCTGCTCGTCGCAGCCCTCTCCTGCGATCCGGAGGCGGAAGTCCACGGATTGAGCGTGGAGCTGCTCGACGAGCGGGATGAGGTCCGTGATCCGCTTCTGCTCCCTCACCAGCCGGCCAGCGAACGCGAGCTGGAGCGGCGAGGAAACGTCACTCCAAGAGCGTTCGAGGCGAGACGGGGCTGCGACACCGTAGGGTCGGATCCTGATGTCGTCGGCCCTGTGGGGAAGGCGCGCCGCGAGCGTCGTTGCGATTTCTTCGCTGACGGCGACGAAGAGGTGGATCAGCGGGTCGTAGTGCTCGACGAGCTCGTAGTAGTAGGGCTGGTCCGTGTGGACGTAGCCCAGCACCCGCATCTGTGTTGGGTCTTCCTTCGACGCCCGGGCGCAGGCCGCATAGCTCCCTTCGGTGTAGTTCGGCACGAACGTCGCGGGTAGCGCTTGCCGATATGCGTGGGCATAGGCCGCGACTTCGTCGATGTTCGCCCATGCAGGGTGCTTCCCAGCGCATTCGATGTGCACGACCGAATCGGCGACTTCCTCTCCCCAGAGGACCGACGGATTCGCGTGCTCCAGCAGCGAGGCAGCATGCCCGCGCTCGGCCGTCATCCGGGCCATGTCCATCGCCCAGACCGTGACGCCGCCAAGCCCCTGGCCGTCAGGTAGTACGAAACAAACCGGCTTCATCGAAGTCCTTCATCCTGGAAGACCGGAAGGTAGGGATCGAAAGACGGTCGGTCACCTGGGCCGAGTCACTCCGGGTTGCGGTCGAACGCGGGCTCGTGGTGGGACAGGCGGCTTCTCGACGGAGGGGGGCAGGGAAGCTGCGGAAGGAACGGTGGTTCAGAGACGTGTCCTGCTCGACCGCAAGTCATCGACGCGGCGGTCCTCGATGTCCAGGACTGGGACGCGCCTGCGTGAGCCCTCTTCGACACCAGCCCATG
The DNA here is from genome assembly GCA_041164325.1 of Planctomycetota bacterium. Lineage (GTDB taxonomy): Bacteria > Planctomycetota > UBA1135 > UBA1135 > UBA2386 > JAQCBR01. Next base: position 4,102 of record JBEAPQ010000314.1, read on the forward strand.
TCGGCGCGCGGGCCGTGGGTCGGAGTGCACGGCGACGACCGTTCTGGCTGCAGACCCGAGAACGTCCAGGACCAGCCCGGTGAAAATTGAGGTCGTGCCGGCTCGCAGGCGCGGTGTCGCGTCCCGACACGCGCCAGCCCTAGGATCTCGAACGTGACGCGACGCCCTGCATCCGACCGAGTGTTCTTCGTCCGCATGGGGCTCCTGCTGCTGGCGCTCATCCTGCTTGGCTTCGGAGGGCGTGCGTTGACCCGCGGGGAGGAGACGCCACCCGAGGCCTCGGTGCTGCTTCCGCACATCGCGTGCATCGGCGCCTGGTACCTCCTGTTCGTCGTCCAGGCCTGGCTGATCGGCCAGCGTCGGCGCGGGCTGCATCGCATGCTCGGCTACGCGAGCCTGCCGCTCTCGGCCGCTCTGCTCTGGACCAGCGTCCTCGTGATGGCTGCGAACTACCGGCTGAAGGGCGATGCGCCGCTCGTCTTCTTCAACGTGCTGAACCTGAGCCAGTTCGCGGCGATGTATGGGGTGGCCGTGCTGCGCGTTCGTGACACCGCACTGCACAAGCGGCTGATGCTCTATGCGAGCGTCGCGATGATGCCGCCGGCGTTGGTGCGCATCATCCAGGCCCTCGGGCTGCCCGAGCCGGTCACCGTGCTGCTGATCGTGGGGCTGTGGGTGCCGGGATTTCGGCACGACCTGGCGACGCGCGGACGAGTGCACCCCGGCACGTGGATCGGTGTCGGAGTGATCGCCGTCGGCGTGGCGGTCGGCGGTCCGATCGGGTTCAGCGCCGGATGGGCAGACCTGGTCGAACGCTGGATCGGCGGCTGACGGGGGGCGGCCGTCAGTCGAGCAGTTCGAGGACGCGTTCCGGAGGCCGGGCCACGACAGCGTTGCCGCCGCGCACGGCGATCGGGCGCTGCAAGAGTCCTGGCTCGGTCGTCAGAGCGTCGAGCAGGTGCTCGGCACCGGCATCCTGGAGCCCGGCCGCCGCAAAGCGCTCGTCTCCGGTCCGCATGAGGTCGCGGGGGTCGGACGAGCCGAGTGCCTGCAGGAGCGCATCGAGTTCGTCCCGGGTGGGAGCCTCCACCAGGTACTCGCGACGCGAGAAGGCCACACCGCGCTCCTCGAGCATCTGCGCAGCCGCGCGACACTTGCTGCACGCTGCGTTGAACCAGAGGGTGATCGGTGGAGTCGTCATGGTTGGGAAGCCTTGGATCGCGTTCATCCACTCAACGGATCACGCCGCCCGCGAGCGTCGACATCCGTAGCGGAAGGGTCGCTCCACTCGACGCCTGGAGGAAGACCGGCACATGCTCGAGCGCGGTCGCGTTGGGCACAGCGATCGGCAGGACGGCGCTTCCCGCCGCATCCAAGACCCCGGACAGCAAGATCAGGCCGGTCGGCAGGACCCAGATCGGTTCGACCGCTGCGGGAACGGTCGACACCGCAGTGTGTCGGGTCCACCAAACGGCGAACGGCATCGAGGGGTCCCCGTGGAGCGTCAGCGTCGTGGTCATGCCTCGCTGCCACAGCGGCTGCAGCTCCATCCGAAGGAGAGGGGCATTCGGTGTGATGGGGCCGACCGCGGACGGCGGTCCACCGACGAGCTGCGTGTTGCGGAGTTCGACGGGTGACGTGCTGTTGTTGACGATGGCCGGTGCGCGCGAACCCCCGGACACGCCGCCCGTCGCCGTCGAGTCCGCGATCCAGGCGCGGGTGGAGCCGTCGAGCGTGATCGCGGTCGCGCCCACACCGCTGAACGCACCCGTCGCATGGCTGCCCCCCGTGATCTGGCAACGCTCGACGTGCAGCGTCGAGTCCGCGGCGCGGATCGCGACGCAGGCCGCGTTCTGGCTGACGCCACAGTCGATCGCGTGGCAGCTCGCGTTCCCACCGATGACGGTGCAGTCCCGAAGCGTCACGTGGCTGTTCGTCGCCACGATGGCGCCGTTGCTGCCGTAGAGCTCGTTCCGCGCAACGATCGAAGAGGACGACACCGTGAGTGAGGCGTTCGAAACGAGGAGCGACGGTCCGTCCTCTCGCGAGAGGGCGCAGTCTTCGATGTGCACGGTCCCCGTGTTGATCTGGACCGTGGTTCCGCCGCTGCCGAACGGGCTGTACGCGGAGGTCAGATCGAGGTCGTCGAGAACCGCGACCTGCCCCTGCGGAATCCGCACGACGAGTTCGAACTGCGTGAACGACGGTTGGTAGCCGACGCGGCTTCCGTTGCCGCGGATCACGAGCCCCTTGGTCAACGTGAAGGGCTCGAAGTAGACCCAAGTCGCGTTCGGCCGCAGGTCGATGACGTCCCCCGGCTGCGCGGCCGAGATGGCGGCGGGGATCCCGGTCGGCGATGTCACCGTCCAGACGGTCTGGGCGGCGAGTGGGACGCACGCGCCGGATGCGAGAGCGAGGAGGAGAAATCGCATGATCATTCGCCTCGAAGAGCGCGGGTTGCGGGATCAGCGGCCGGTTGTCACCAGGTTCTTCTTCGGGATCGACAGGATGAACGCCACGACGGCCGACGCAGACATCCGCGCGTCGTCGCCGTAGCCGGCGTTGTCGCGGTTCGGCTGGTAGTAGCACGTGCGGTCACCGCACGGGGCGAGGGCGAACCACCAACGGTTGGCGTCCATCAGGCGACGGAAGCTGTCGGGGTCGAAGGCTGCGCAGGCCGCGGCGTAGCCCATGCCCATGACCGGCGAGCCGTGCGTGTCCGGGAAGCTCTCGGGGTGCGCGCCGATGACGGCGGCGTGCTTGGCCGCCCGTGAGCGGTAGCGCTCGTCCTCGTAGGTGCTGACCCAGTTCGCGAGTCCGGCAGCACCCGTCCTGCCGTGGTCGGCCCAGCCGTCGGGGTTGCCGACCTCGTCCTCGTACCAGACGTAGCCGTTGGGGCCCGTGCCGCGCGCGCAGAACTCGAAGGCTGCATCGTGCCGCTCCCGGTCGACCTCGATGCCGCAGCGAGCCATGAGCGCGAAGGCCAGCGCGCCCTGCCCGGTCAGCATGCAGATCGGTCCGTAGCCCTCGAAGCCGGGGTTGTGGCCCCAGCCCCCGTACGCGTCGGCGGCGCTCTTCGGGTAGGAGCCCGGATGGCTCTCCTTGGATCGCGGGTCGATCTGCGCCATGTCCACGTACTGGGTGGACATCAGGAAGTCGTAGACCTCCTGGAGCTCGTCGAGGACCCAGCGTTCGCCGGTCGCGAGGTGATACTCGGACAGCACGATCGCGGCGGCCATGTAGCGCCAGTTGATCAGCGACGAGTCGTCCTTCGCGTGGGTCGTCGACGCGTGGAAACGCGCGCACCGCTCGACGGCCTTGCGGTGGGCGGGTGCCGTGCTCGTGAGCAGCGCGAGCGGAGCGAACGTGTTGTGGACCGGGTTGCCGAACGAGCCGTTCGCCTGCTGTTCCTCGACGAGCCAGTCGAGCAGCTCGCGCCGCATGCGATCGGACTTCGGGCAGTCGGCCGGGAACGTCTCGGTGAACGCTCCGTAGGTCCGTCCCACGTCGAGGGTCGTGGAGACCGCTTCGCCGTCACGGAGCAGCGACAGCTCGAGCTTGCCGCGCCCTTCCTTCGTCTGGGCGTGTTCCAGCGCAGCAGCGAACGCGCTGATCGGACCCCGCGCGCCGAAGACCTGGGTCCCGTAGCCGTTCTGGTGCTCCTCGGCGAAGGGCGCACCTCCGGCACCGGTGATCCAGTCGCCGACCTGGACCCGCTTGTGGGCCGGGGAACCGTCGAACACGTGACGCACGAGCAGATGGCGCGGCGCATCCTCGGTGAGCTCGACGCGGATGCCGCTGATCCCAAGGTTGTAGAACCATCCAGGGACCGACGCGTCGGGACCGGAGCGCGCGCGGTTCGACCACGGCCGCCCGTCCTTGAAGTAGTGGACCTGCGCAGCGCACGGAGCGGCGAGTAGGGCGACCGACAGAACGACGCGCAGCGCGGTGGGCATGGAGCGTGAGGGTACGCACCCACGGCCGACTCTGCACGCACGTGCGACGTGCGGGTCTCCGACAGCCTCGCTCGGCTCTCTCGGGTGTTTTCGGGGCGGCGAAGACCGGAGACCGCGTCGAAGTCTTCCTCGACGTCGACCAGGAAGAGCGGGCAGAGCCCCTGCCGACCGAGCTCGAGGAAGTGCTCCGCACAGCCTCGCTGCTCGACGAGTTCGCCAACCTCGCACCGTCATGCCGTCGCGCTTGGACCGAGCACG
>JBEAPQ010000315.1:0-12841 GCA_041164325.1 Planctomycetota bacterium
TCCTCGGTGCGGAACGACGCGTGCACCAGGGCCACGCGGATCCGGTTGCCCGCCCGCAGCCCGGCGAGTGCCGGCGTCAATCCGACACCGCCACAGAGGAACGCCACCGGCCGCCTCGCGCTCAGCCGACCGAACGCCTGTCCGCGCGGGGCACCCAGACGCAGCTCGAATCCGTCGGGCTCGGCGGCCAATGCCTCGAGCACCGCTCCCATCCGTCCGTCGGGCAGGCAACGGACGACCAACTCACGGACGTGCGCGTCTTCGGACCGCGATGTGAGCGTGTAGGGACGCGCGACCCAACCGAGCGGACCCTGGATTGTCAGCGCAGCGTGCTGTCCGGGCTCGAACACTGCGCGGAACGAGGACCCGTCGACGGGACGCAACGACAGCCGGAGCGTGTCGGTCCCCAACCGCGTCACCGCAGCGCGGACCCTGGTCCCGCCGGGGTCTCCGACCAGGCTCGTCACCGCCTGCGCACACGCGCCGCAGTGCGTCGTGGCCCCGCACGCTTCGGCGACGCGCTCTGCATCCACGAGCCCACGCAAGACACAGCGCCGGATGTCGGTCTCCGAGAGAGCAAGACAGCCGCAGACAAGGCCCTGCGCGCGGGTTCGTGGGCTGTCGGTCGTCGGGGACATCGTGGATCCGCACGCGCGATGCGGCGCGAGAGTGTGGCGTACGGATTCGTGCTGTAAAGGCCGAACAACTGCGCCGACCCGCCATCGATCCCCCGGTGTGCGACGCACCGAACAGCGCGCGACGGGGCCCTTTCGGTCCGGCAAGATGCACACATGCCCTTCCGCCACGCCGCAGCCCCACTTCTCGCGATCGCCCTGCCGGTCATGGCGCAGCAGCCGGTCGACGAACGGAGCGCCCCCAACGTCGTCGTCGTGTTCATCGACGACATGGGCTACGCCGACCTGTCCTGCTTCGGCAACGCGGACTCGAAGACCCCCGAGATCGACCGCCTCGCCGCCGAGGGGCTCGCGTTCGAGCAGTTCTACGTCAACTCCCCGATCTGCTCACCGAGCCGCGTCGCGCTGACGACGGGGCAGTACCCGATGCGGCACCGCATCACGTCCTACCTCGACAACCGCAAGGCGAACGAGCGCCGCGGCCTCGCGCAGTGGCTGGATCCCGAGGTCACGACGCTCGCCGACATCCTGAAGGGAGCCGGCTACCGGACGGGCCACTTCGGCAAGTGGCACATGGGCGGACAGCGCGACGTCGACGACGCGCCGCCGATCACCGCCTACGGCTTCGACGCGTCGCTGACGAACTTCGAGGGCATGGGACCCAAGCTCCTCCCGCTGACGCGCGCGCCCGGCGACGCCGAATCGAAGCGGATCTGGGCGGCTGCCGAGCGTCTCGGCGGCCCGTTCCGCTGGGTGGATCGCGCGGCGCTGACCGGTGGGTTCGTCGACGCGGCGCTCGCGTTCATCGACGAAGCGCAGCGAGAGGACCGACCGTTCTACGTCAACGTCTGGCCCGACGACGTGCACACGCCGCTGTGGCCGCCGCTCGACGACTGGGCCGAGGGCAAGCGCGCGCGCTACCTCGCCGTGCTCCGCAACATGGACCGCCAGCTGGGCCCGCTGTTCGCTCGCATCCGCGACGACGAGAGCCTGCGCGACAACACGCTGATCCTCGTCTGCTCCGACAACGGCCACGAGCCCGGGGCAGGTTCCGCGGGCTCCCTCCGCGGCAGCAAGACGAACCTCTACGAGGGTGGGATCCGCTCACCGCTCGTGGTCTGGGGACCGGGGCTGCTCGGTGGCACGACGCCGGGCACCCGCGACGCCACCTCGGTCTTCGCCGCGATCGACATCCCCCCGACCCTTCTGGCCCTCGCCGAAATCGAGGCGCCCGAAGGCACGGCCTTCGACGGCGAGGCTCTGCCCGAAGTCCTCACCGGCACGTCGCCCCGCTCTCGCGCGGCCCCACTCTTCTTCCGCCGCCCGCCCGACCGCAAGCAGCACGACGGACTGACCGACCTCCCCGACCTCGCCGTCCGCCAGGGTCGCTTCAAGCTCCTCTGCGACTTCGACGGCAGCCGCCCCGAGCTCTACGACCTCGAGGTCGATCCGAAGGAGTCCGCGAACCTCGCCGCGAGTCAGAGCGAGCGGACGCGTCGCATGGTCGAGGAGCTGCTCGCCTGGAACGCATCCATGCCCGAGGACCGCGGACCCGAGCTCGGAGCCACCGGACGCCGGCGCTGACGATCGACGTTGCGTCGCGACGAAAGCGAGACAGGACGGTTCCGGGATCGTCGTACGGGCGCGCCGCCTCCGACTATCGTCATCTGCCCTGCTCCCCTCCTGCTGCCGATCCCGTCGCATCATGTCCAACTCGAGTTCCCGTCCGATCCTCGCCGGCCTGCTGGTCGCTCTCCTCGCCGGAACTGCGGTCACCCAGCAGTTCACGATCACCCAGAGCGCGGGCAACGACACGTTCGGCGGTCGGTCGCGCGGCCAGACGTTCACTCCCGGGATCGGGGTGACCCCCGCGCTCGGCGCACAGACGGCACTGCCGCTGACGCGGATCACCCTCTACCGCGGCAACGCTGCGCCAGCGGCGTCTTCGGCCACGACCTACCTCAACATCTACGACGCGGACCCGAACGCGGGCGGCAACTTCGTCGGCAGCTCGCTGCAGTCCGTCGACACGCGGTCGCTGACGTTCCGCACGCCGATGGTCTGGGACTTCGACCAGATCCCGCTCCTGGTCTCGGTCGAGTACTGGGCGGTGATGTCGTCGACGAACACGCCCGGCAACCTGGACGTCGAAGTGTCGCTGGAGACCGAGCCTCGCAACGGCCCGCCTGGCCCGAACATCTACACCGGCGGAACGGGGCTGATCGCGAACATGGCGCCGCACCCCAACTCGGTGGACGCGAAGTTCCAGATGGAGTTCTTCGACGGTCCGCTGGCAGTGTTCCGCGTCTCGGGCAGCGGCTGTTCGGGAGCGGGCGCCGAACCCACGCTGTCCGCAGCCGCACCGCCGCGGTTCGGCCAGACGCTACAGATCGACGTCGGATCGCTCGTCCCGGGCAGCGCCAGCTTCGTCTTCCTCGGGCTCTCCGACACGAGCTGGAACGGCCCAGCGCTCCCCGTGCCCGTTTCGCTGTTCTTCCCGTCCGCGAATCCCTCCTGCCAGATCCTGGTCAGCCCCGATCTGCCGCTGCCCGGCGTCCGGACCGGGTCGGTGTCGACGTCCTCGCTCCCGATCCCGACGACCCCGAGCCTGGGCGGAGCGCAGTTCTACTTCCAGGCCTGGCAGTTCGAGCCGACGACGGTCAGCGTGTCGGCGAAGGCACTCGCGCGCATCGGCAACTGACGAGTCCCGGCCACGCGCGCCGCATCACCGCAGCGCCGACAGGGCACGCTCACACAGCTCCAGCGACCGCAGGTTCTGACGCGCCGAGTGGATGGGCTCACGCCCGGTCCACACGGCGTCGAGGAACTCGGCCATCGCTCCGTGGAACGCGCCGGGGAACCAGGACCCCTCGAGGCGCGGCTCGCAGAAGCCGGCTTCGGTGGCGAGGACCACGCGCTGGTCCTCGAGCGACGGACCCGAGCAGCGCAGCGTCCCGCGCGTGCCCAGCACGGTCGTCGCGTCCTGCGGCCCCCATCTCGAGTCGCCGTCGAAGTCGAGGCTCGCCTGCGCGTCCGCGAACCGGATGCGCACGCTGGCGCTCAGCGGCGGACGGGCCATCTGCGACGGGGTCCGGAACACCGAGGCCTCGACTTCGACCGGGTCGCTGACGACCAGAGCTGCGACCAGGTCGAACCAGTGGATCCCGAAGTCCCGGAGCACGAGGTCGGGGTCCTGGTCGAACGCCGTCCCCACGACCCAGTTGTGATCCCATTGGATCGAGACCCGCACGGTGTGGATCTCCCCCAGCAGCCCGGCACGGACCGCCTCCCGGGCCCAGGCGAGGTGCGGCGCGAATCGCCCGTTCTGGTTGACGGCGAGCGGCACGCCCGCCGCCTCGGCGCGCTCCACCAACCGGCGGGCCACTTCGAGGTCCAGAGCCAGCGGCTTCTGGCTCAGCGCGGGGATTCCGGCGTCGATGGCGGCCTCGATCAGCGGTGCGCGGTCCGACGGGTGTGGCGTCAGATCGACGACGTCGAGACCTTCGACGGCGAGCAGCTCCGCGACGGAGTCACAGACCCGCGCCTCGGGGAAGAACGCCTCTCGACAGGCTTCGGCACTCTTCCGCGTGCGGCTGTGGAGGGCGACGACGTCGTAGCCGGCGTCCGCGTACGCCCGCAGGTGCACCCGCGCGATCCCTCCACAGCCGACGAGCGCGATCCGCGGGCGGCGCGCCAGGATCGGAGGTCGGTACGGCAGCTCCGGCGCCTCGAAGCGCACCGCATCCGGGACGGACAGTTCGTCGTTGCGACTCATGCTTCGAGGAGGGGCAGCGTGCGTCCCTCGGCCGCGCTGCGGACCGCGGTGTCGACGATCTGCTGCCCGATCCGGGAGATGGCGGGCGTGCAGGGGCCGTCGACTTCCACGTCATGTTCGAGCGCGTGAATGAGGTTCGCGATCGGGTTCGTGTGGTGCACCGGGATCGCGTCGCACGGCACCTCGAAGCCCTCGGGACGCTGCCGCGTCTGCACGCGCACGCCGGGCGCGTAGTCGAAGCTCGCGATCGTGCCGTCCGTCCCCTCCAGGACGAACCCGCAGCGCGGCTGCGGTTGGTGGGTCCACGGATCGGTGAACGTCCCCCAGCGCGTCTCGAACTTCGACAGGCCGAACGCGTAGCGCGCGATCGTGATCGAGTGCTCGTCGACCTCGAGCCCCGCCGGCCGATCGACGACGCAGGTCACTTCGATCGGCTTGCGGCCGCCGAGGAACCAGGTCCCGAGGGTGGTGCCGTAGCCGAGGTAGTCCAGCAGCGAACCGCCGCCGTGCGCCCGCTGGTAGAACCAGCTGGTCGGCTTCTCGGCCGCGACCTCTTCTGGCGTCTTCGCCTGCTTGTCGGCTCCGTGCCAGAGCGGGCCGCGGTTGCCGTCGTAGTAGTGCACGCCGACGACGTCGCCGATCCGTCCCTCGTCGACGAGGCGCTTCGCGGTCCGGTGGCTCGGCACCCAGGCCAGCGGCCAGTTGATGACGAGCCGCCGACCCGACCGAGCCACGGCGGCGGCCATCGCGTCCGCATCGGCCAGCGACGAGGCGAACGGCTTCTCGACGATCACGTGCACGTCGGACCGCGCGACCCGTTCGGTCCAGAGCCCGTGGTGGGCGGCCGCCGGGCACAGCACGACGATTTCGGGGCGCGTCTCCGCGAGGCATCGTTCGACGTCCGTGTACACGCGCTCCTCCGGCACGTCGAAGGCCCGGATCGCCGCTGCCATGCGCGATGGGTGCTCGTCACAGAGACCGACGATCTCCGCGTCCGGGTGCTCGAACGCCGCCCGGAGGTTGTCGCCCATGTGGAAGTGGTCGAAGTTGATCCCAGCGATCCGATAGCGGCTCATCGTGGACCTCTTTGCGCACTCTGGTCGCGGCCGGGATCGAGCCAGCTCTGCTGCGCTCCGCCACGCTCCGGGGGAGCACTCGACAGCGCCGAATCCGGGAGCTTTGCGAGCGGCGTGTAGCCGGGGTGGTGGTGCGCCTTCACCGGTTCGTTGCGAGCCGCGTTGTAGCAGCAGATCAGCGCCCACCGCCGACGACGCGAGGTGTTCTGGTCGGACCTGTGCAGCAGGTTCGGGTGGAAGAACAGCGCGTCCCCTGCGGCAAGCTCGACGTGCTCGACGCCGTGCCGAGCGACCACGTGCGCCACGCGCTCCGGATCTGCGCCCGCCTGGTCTCCCGTCCGGCCGTGGTCGATGCGCCCGAGCCGGTGGCTCTCCGGCACGACCTGCAGACAGCCGTTCTCCCGCGTCGCCGGATCGAGCGCGATGAACACAGAGACGAGATCGGGAGCGAGGAGGCCGTTCTCGTACCAGTAGCCGTAGTCCTGGTGCCACGCCCACGCACCTCCGACCGCCGGGTCCTTCAGGATCAGCTTGGAGTGGTAGTGGTAGACCTCGCCTCCGAGGATGTCCTCGGCGCGCTCGACGAGCCGCGCGGTGCGCGCGAGCACCCCGTAGACGTCATCGCCGGGGTGGTTCCACAGGGCCAAGCGGACGCGACCCCCTTCGCCGTCGGCGCGGTCGAAGGCGTGGGCCGCGAGGTCCTGGTCCGTCTCCGCCGCGGCGACGATCCGCGCGGTCTCGGTCGCGTCCAGCAGCTGCGGGATCGTGACGAACCCGCGGTCGCGGTAGCTCTGGAGTTCCTGCGGCGTGAAGCGCATCGGGGGATGCCGCTGAACATACGGTTCGTGCCGGCCGGCGCCGCAACCCTGCCGCCAGCCTGGCGGGAGCGCCTCCGTCGCGCCCCTCGCCCGTGCCGGCCCACGGCCATTCGCACCGTTCCATGGGCCCCGTGCTTCCGCCCGGCGGCTCATCGGACGAACATGGGGCCATGGCGCTCCGCTGCGGCACCCACTCCGGCTCGTTCCACGCCGACGACGTGCTGGCCTTCGGGCTGATCCGGACCTTCGAGGATCCGGACGCCGTCGTGGTGAGGACCCGCGACCTCGAGGTCCTCGACACCTGCGACGTGGTCTTCGACGTCGGGGGGATCTACGACCCGGAGCGCGGCCGGTTCGACCACCACCAGAACGAGTACCAGGGACCACTGTCGTCGGCCGGCATGGTCCTCGAGTGGCTCGAGGGCCGCGCCCGGATCGAGCCCGAGCTCGCGCTGCGCCTCCGCCGCGAACTCGTCGACTACGTGGACGCCGTCGACAACGGGAGACACAGCCCGGACGGCCGCATCCCGTGCTTCACGTCGATCGTCGGCACGATGAACAACGAGCTCGACGACGGCAGCGGCCACGACGAGCGCTACGCCGAGGCCGCCGACATCGCGACTCGCTATCTGCGAGGCATTGCAGCTGGTCACCGCGCCGACGCTGCGGCACGCGAGACCGTCCGCCAGGCGATGGAAGAGGCCGCCGCCGCCGGCCGCCGCACGATCTACCTCGACGCCTACGTGCCGTGGAAACCGGCCTACTTCGACCTCGGAGGCAGGGATCACCCGACCGACTTCGTGATGTTCCCGGCCGAGGACTCGTGGCGCGTGATCGCGATCCCACCCGAGCTCGGCAGCTTCGCGAAGAAGGTGCCGTTCCCCGAGTCTTGGGCCGGCCTGAGTGACGCCGAACTCGAAGCCGCCACCGGGGTCGAAGGCTCGCGCTTCTGCCACAAGAACCGCTTCATCGCGGTGTTCGAAACGCGCGAGGGCGCACTCGAAGCCATGGCGCGCGCGGGGCTCGGTTAGGTCACCGCCCCTTCTGCAGCTTCAGCAGCGCCTTGGCGAGCCCTTCGCCGATCAGACAGTAGGTCTCGGCGTTGTTGTTCCAGTGGTAGGCCTGGCCAGTCGGCGACTGGTCGGCTGGGCGGTAGAACGCGCGGGTCGGCACGAAGGCGGTCGTGTCGCGGAACTCCTTGCGGGCCGGGACCTCGGCCTGGGCCTTCATCAGCGACAGGGCGCGAGGGTGCTTCTCCTCCATGCCAGACATGCCGGTCTCGGCGAGCGCGAACGGCAGCTCGGGGTCCTCGAACTCGGCGCGGATGTCGCGGATGAAGTGCGCGAGGTTCTCGGCGTAGGCGTCGTTGTGCTGCTGGTTGACGCGGTCGTTCCAGCCCTGGTGCCACCCGAAGCCGCAGAGTCGGTGCTCGCGGCCCGCGAGGCTCGGGAAGCGCTCGCCGAGGTTCGAGAGCACGCCGCGGACCCGCTCGACGAGCTCGGTGTAGCAGGGGCCGACCTCGCCCCCGGCGCTCGGGGGCCTGAAGTCGACGGCGAGAGACTTTCCGCCCCATGCGACCTTGATCAGCAGGACCGGCGCGTCGATCGCGTCGCCGACCACGTGCCCGAACATGAACTCGGGCCCGATCTGCTGCGCATTGCCGCCGTAGCCGGTCCGGAGCGGGCCGTCCTCGTCGAGGTACGAGACGAAGACATCGTCGCGCACGCGGAACGCGCCGTCCTCGTCGACGAGCCGCGCATACTTGGGATCGGCCGCATCGCCCTTGGCCAGGAACTCGAGGCTCCCTGCCCCACCGTTCCGGTCGGGCTTCGCGACGACTTCGCCGGCGCCGACCATGTTCGACTGGCCGGCGAGGATGAAGACGTGGACCGGAGCGTCGTCCTTCTGAGGAGCGGCGAGAGCCGTTGGAGCGAGCAGTCCGACGAAGAGCGGGAGTGAGCGGAGCATGGATTGACCTCGGGCGCGTGGAGCCTTCACGGAGAGCCCACAAAGCTAGCGACGCCGCACGCCGCTTGCTCGCCCCGGGCCCCGAGCCCCTACCCCGCCGCGATGCCCTGGATCTCGATCCGGGCTTCGGGGTCGAACAGCGACACGACCTGGAACATCGCCATGCCCGGATAGTGGCGGCCGCAGAACTCCTTCCAGACACGGCCGAAGGCACGGCGCGCGTGCGCGTAGTCGTCGCGGCTCGTCACGTAGAAGTTGAGCTGGACGACGTCCTCGAACGCGAGCCCGGCCTCGGCGAGGATCACGCCGATGTTGGCCATCGCGCGCCGCATCTGCCCGACGAGGTCGCCGGGCTCGGCGACGCGGCCCGCCTGGTCGTAGCCACACTGGCCCGCGAGGTACAACGTCCGCGTGTCACCGCCTTCGACGAGCCAGGCGTGCGCGAAGCCGATCGGCTCAGCGAGGGATTCGGGGTTGATCGGCTTCTTCTGGGCCATGGCGTGCGGGGCGATGATCGAGATCGAGCGCGGCAGGGGCAAGCGTCCGGCCTACGCTGATCCGCCCCGCCGACTCGCGGGGACGAACCTGCTGTGACCGAGAACGCCCCCACCTTCTCCCTCGAGCTGCTGCCTTGGATCAGCGATGCGCTGGCCGAATGCGCCCGCGGCCAGCGGCCGCGCGACGCGGTCCAGCACGCGATCCGCACTGCGAACCTCGATGACCCGCAGGCTGCCCGCCTGAGCCGCGCGGTCTACCGCGCGGTGCAGCAGCTGGTCCGCCTCGAGTTCCTGACCGGCGGGTTCGAGAAGGTCGACCGCCCGCTGCGCGCCCTCGCGCTCGGTGTCGCCTCGGCGGTCGCGGATGGCGAGCTGGCGCCCGACGACGCAAGGCGGCTGTGCCCGGTCCCAGGCCTCGACTGGAGACGCGTCGCCGACGCGGAAGCTCGCATCGGCCGGATCGATGACCCGCTCCGCAAGTTCGCCCTCGAGAACGCGCTGCCGGAGGCCTTGGCCCAGCGCTTCCTGGACGAGTTCGGGGACGAGGCCGGCGCGATCGCGGCCGGCCTCAACGCCCAACCCCCGCGCACGATCCGCGCGAACACCCTCCGCGTCGAGAACCGGGAGAAGCTCGCCGGGGAACTGGCGAGCCTCGGCATCCGTGCACTCCCGACGGCCCTCGCCCCGCACGGGCTCGTGCTCGAGACGGATGCCGCGATCTTCAGGCTCGATGCGTTCCGCGAGGGGCGATTCGAGCAGCAGGACGAGGCGAGCCAGCTCTGCGCCATGCTCGTCGCACCTCCGCCACGCGGCCGCGTCCTCGACGCGTGCGCGGGCAGCGGCGGCAAGACGCTCGCCCTCGCCGCCATGCTCCGCAACCGCGGTGAGATCCTGGCCGTGGATCCCAACGAGGGCCGTCTCGAGGATCTCGTCCAGCGCCGCCGTCGTGCCGGCGTGGACGTCGTGCGCTCGGTCTGCGTCGGCGAAGACGCGTGGCCGGACGAGGTCGCCTCGTTCGCACGGAAGGCGGACCGCATCCTCATCGACGCGCCGTGCAGCGGCATCGGCTCGTGGCGGCGCCGACCCGAGGCGCGTCACGCGTTCGACGACGCCGGCTTCACCCGCCTGCGCCGCGTGCAGCACGACCTCCTCGACCGTGCTCTCGAAGCCATCCCACCCGGCGGGCGTGTGATCTACGCGACCTGCTCCCTGTTCCGCGACGAGAACGAGAGCCAGATCGAATCCGCCCTCGCCCGCCACCCGGACATCCAGGCCATGCGCGCTGTCGAGATCCTCGGCAAGGCGTTGGGAGCTGACATCACCGACCCGACCGGGACGTTCCTGAAGCTCGCCCCGCACCGGCATGGAACGGACGGGTTCTTCGCCGCGGTGCTGCGACGACCACCGGCGAGCTGACGGCTTCATCCTGCCCAAGCACGCATCCATGCCTCCAACGGCCCACGGCGCCCCGTCCGGTCGTAGACCAGCGCCGCAACCAGCGCCACGCTCCAGAACGCGAGCGTCGCCAGAGCGGTGCCGACCAGCGGCACAGAGTCCAGCCACGTGCTCTCGAGCAAACCCAGGAGGGGTTCGAGCGCGAAGAGAAGCAAGATGTGCGCCACGTAGAGCGTCAACGCCAGCCGGCCGCACGCTCGCAGCGGCCGCATCCAGGCATCGTGGCCGCGGTGCGCGAGTTCAAGACAGAGCGCAACGAGGAGCATCGCGGAACCGAGCGCGGAGACCATGTAGAGCGGACCAGGCGGAATCGGTTCGAGTGCCCAGAACGAGGACGGAGCCTCATACCATGCGACGATGCGCCGCATGACGGGGCGCGTGTCAGGCCGAGCGGACAGCCAGACGGACAAGGCCAGGGAGACGGGCACCGCCAAGGCACCGAACAGACCGCCGAGCCGCCAGACGCTCGGATTGCGCAGGTCGAGCTTCGCCCACGCCATGCCGCCCCACGCGAACGCCATCCAAGGCAACGCCGGGTGCAAGCCGTTGAAGAACTGGTTTCGGACCTGCCCGACGGGCGACCAGAACGTCCGGTAGTCGAGCTGCATCCAGTTCCAGTCAGCGCCGTAGTCCAGCATCGAGAACGCAACCAGGAACAGGGCGACCGCAACTGCGGAGAGCAGCACCAGCGCCCGCGATGACAGCCGCAGACTGACGGCTCCGAGCAGCAGATAGACCGCGTAGTGGTGCAGGATGTCCCCGGGCCAGAGTTCGTACCACCCGTAGCCAATGGCCCCCAAGAACAAGGCCCGCCGCACCAGCCGTGCCGGGGAGTCGAGCCACACGAAGCCGATGCCAGCCAGCAGCACGAAGGCCGCCGCAGCACGCCCCTGGAACAGGTCGAACAGGGCCCGCAGGAATCCCGGCTCCCCGTCAGAGAACGTCAGGACCACGTCGTAGTTGACGACGGCCATGCCGAGCACCGCGACGCCGCGTGCAGCATCCAGACCCTCCAAGCGGCCCAGCACGCGGGCAGGAGAGGCGGTAGATCCGTCGGACGTCACGGCGGCTTGGGTAGCCGACCGTTCGTCCGGAATGTCGTCACGCGCACTTTCTCGGCGAGGCGGAAGGTAGCCCAAAGCCGGCGGGCCGGCTTCGATGGCGATTCGAGGCAGTCCACGATGACCGGATACACCGTTTCCTTTCCTGACGGCCGCAACGTCACGCTGCGCGGCGCCGTCACGCTGGAGATCGCGGGCGTGTCCACTTCCGTCCTCCCGCGCCTCTGCTTCGCGGCAGCCCACGTGGTCATGCGGCCCGAATACGCGGCGCTCGGCCACAGCCCGTCGAACCCTGGCTCACCGGCATCCATCGCCGACCACGTGGACTGGGACGCGACGATGGAAGTGCGCCGACGCATCGGGGCCTACGGTTTCGGCATCGCCGAGGCGATGGACACGGCGCAACGGTTCGAGATCGGCTGGCCGGCGGCCCGCCGACTGATCGAAGAGTGTGGGCAGCTCGGGCTCGCGCGCGGCTTCGTCGCGGGCGCAGGCTGCGATCAGCTCACCGACGCGGACGCCGGCCGCACGGCGCGCATCGATGCGATCGTCGAGCAGGTCGGGATGATCCAGTCGGCGGGAGGAACCGCCGTGATCCTTCCGCAGCCCTGGCTCTGCGCAGAGGGCTTCGGCGAGGAGGACTGGGTCGCGTTCTATGCCGACATCGTCCGACAGGTCGAAGGGCCCCTGGTCGTCCACTGGCTCGGGGAGATGTTCCACGCAGGCATGCGCGGCGCGTTCCCCGGACGGAGCTTCCGCCGGATCATGGCGCTCGATCCGGCGAAGATCCGCGCCTGCAAGCTGTCGCTGCTCGACGCATCTTTCGAAGTCGAGGTGCGGGACGCTCTCCGCGCGGACGGCCAACTGGTGCTGACCGGCGACGACTTCCACTTCGGCGCGCTGATGATCGGCGACGGCACAGGCTTCGCGGACGAGACCGTGGCCTTCGGCTCCGCGGACGTCGGCATGGGAGCCTTCAGCCACGCGCTCTTGGGCGTGCTCGATGCCGTCGCGGCGCCCGTGAGCCGCGCCCTGCAGGCCCTGGCCGCGGGCGACTTCGAGCTCTGTCGCGTCCAGATGAACGCGTGCGAAGAGTTCGGGCGGATCGCGTTCGAGGCGCCGACCTCGAACTACAAGACGGGACTCGCGCTCTGCGCGTGGCTCAACGGCTGGCAGGAGGAGTTCCTGATGCCGAACGGCGCGGAGCAGTCCCGCGACCTGGACCACATCCGGAGACTGGTCGAGGCCGCGGATCGCGCCGGCGTCCTGGAGGATCCAGGACGCGCAGCGCAGCGCCTGCGCAAGCTCATCGCCGCGCGCAGCCGCTGACGGTCGCCCTCACTGGGGCAGGATGACCGCGTCGAGGACGTGGACGACGCCGTTCTTGGCGCTGAGGTCGCTGCCGATGACGTTCGCACCGTTGACCGTGACGCGGCCATCGACGATCGCAAACTCGACTTCCTGACCCTGCAGGGTCTTCGCCTTGCCCGCCGTGATCGCGGCGCGCGCTTCGACGCGGCCCGGAACGACGTGGAAGGTCAGGATCGCGGCGAGCT
>JBEAPQ010000316.1:0-6249 GCA_041164325.1 Planctomycetota bacterium
TGAACACCCAGCCCGCCACGGTGTCGTACTCGTCGCCCTCCGGCAGCCGGTCGCCGAGGTGCTCGTTGGCCTCGTCGATCCGGGTGCGTCCCGAGACCTCGATGACCGCACCGACCTCGACGACCTTGATCGGCTGCTCGCCGGCCGGGTCGTACTCGTCCTCGATCTCGCCGACGATCTCTTCGAGCACGTCTTCGATCGACACGAGTCCCGCGGTGCCGCCGTACTCGTCGAGCACCACCGCCATCTGCTTCTTCGTCGCGCGGAACAGCCGCAGCAGATCGACGAGATTCATGCTCTCCGGCACGAAGATCGGCTTCCGGACCATCCGGCCGACGGGTGTCGACTCGAGGTTCTGGTCGGTGCCGAGCACCTCGAGCGCGTCCTTCGCATAGAAGACGCCGACCACGTCGTCGATCCGCGAGTCGTAGACCGGATACCGCGAGAAGCCCGCTTCGATCGCGCGTCGCACGGCTTCGAGCAGCGTCATCGAGCTGGGGAACGAGACCATGTCCGTGCGGGGCGTCATGACCTCGCTCGCGTGGAGGCCCTTCAGCTCGACGATGTTCTCGATCCAGCGGCGCTCCTCGTCCGGGAGTTCGACTTCCTGGGCGGAGTCGCTGACGGCCGCGAGGATGTCGTCCGCGATTTCCTCGGGCTCCTGCACACGGCGGTCCTCGTCGATGCGGAGGACGCGCAGCAGGAGCGACGTCAGCCGGAGCAGCGGCAGCGCGACGATGAAGCGGAGCGGGAGGCGCAGCGGGCGCAGGATCGGAATGGTGATCCGGAGCGCCAGTTCCGCGCGGGCAGCCGCGAGCTGCGCGGGGAGGATGCCGCAGAGCAAGAGCAGCGCGAGGCCGGCACCGACGAGGATCGGCGTCCGCATCCACGGGTCGGCCCCGGCTCCGGCCCAACCGCAGAAGCCGGCGGCGACGGTTCCTGCGAGCATCAGCAGGCGGGCGACCACCTGGTATTCGTGCTCGGTGTCCCCGAGGTAGTTGCCGAGGCGTCGTCCCGCGTCGTCGCGGGCCAGCTTGGTCGGTGAGTAGACCAGGAGCGCGGCGCCGGCGACGGCGCCCATGGCCGCGAGCAGGATGGCGAGTCCCGTGAAGGCGAGCCACATGCCGGAGATCGGGCTCTCGGCCAACAGCACCGGGGAGGTGCCCTGTCGGGCAGCCTGTGCGCCCACGAGGGCGAGCGTGGTCAGCACCGGCTGGCCTGCCTCGTCGGCGTGGGACTGGGTTCGGTCACGTCCAAGATCCCGCGGAAAGTAAGGACAGGCAGGCGGCCTCGTCCAGTCTCCGTGGACTCCGACCCGCTGTGGACGCCCCGGTCGGCGGCAGCGTCCAGCTCAATCCGTGTCGACCGAGAAACGGTTGCGGCCGCGGGACTTGCTGACGTACAGCGCGTGGTCGGCGCGGGCGACGAGCGAGTCGAGCGTGTCTCCCGGCCGCAGGGACGACAGTCCGATCGACACGGTCAGCGGCAGCTGGGACTGGTTCCCGGCGTCCGCGACTTCGGTGAACAGTCGCGTGGCCAGGATCGTGGCCTCGTCGGTCGAGGTCTGCGGCAGGATCGCGAGGAACTCCTCCCCGCCATACCGGCAGACCGTGTCCGAGCTGCGGACGGTCCGGCGGAGCACGGACGCTGCGATGCGCAGGGCCTGGTCGCCGACGAGGTGTCCCAGCCGGTCGTTGAGCTGCTTGAAGTCGTCGAGGTCGAGCATCATCACGCAGAGCGGGGCACCGCGGCGCTTGGCACTCGCGATCTCGCGTTCGAGCGAGAAGATCCCCACGCCCCGGTTCGCGAGTCCGGTCAGCGTGTCCAGCGTGGCGGCGCGCTCGGCGCGGCGCTGCCGGAGTCGCAGGCTGAGGTTGTCGAACAGGAGCGCCATGAAGCCCCCGAGTTCCGGGACCCCGATCAGTTCCTGGTCCGGGCTGAGTGGCCGCGCCGAGTAGACCCTGTCGAGCACCAGGAACCGGGGCGACTCGCGCTCGTGGTCGAGCGGCACGATCAGCGCCCGATCCGTGCCGAGATGGTCGCAGAGCCCCTCGCTGGCCCCTCCGCGGACCAGGAATCCCGGGCGGCGGGTCTGGTGCGCCTTGGCGAGGATCTCGGCCTCCCGTTCGGTCGGACGGACCGGATTGCGGTGCAGGCGGAGTCGGGTCAGGTCGGCCTTGCTGCGCACCCAGACGCGGCGGAGCTCGGGGCTCCAACCGAGGATGAACGCGCGGTCGTAGTCGAGGTAGCGGATCGCGGCCGCGACCGAGACGGTCTCGAGTCCCTGGATCGAAAGGGCCGTGCGGCACGCGAGGAGGCGACTGACGAGTTCTGGATCGAGCGACGTCGCGGGCGCCTTCCCGGTCGGCATCGCGAACTCGGCGAGTGCGTTCGTCTCGAACTCGAGCGGGATGCCGAAGTGCGCGAAGCGCTCGCGGACCGTTTCTTCGATCAGCACCGCGTAGTCGTGCGCCGCCTGACCCTGGGCATCGAGTGGTGGGCAGCTGCGGTCCGGGTGGGGGAACCCTGCGGTGGTCGCGAGCGACGTCGCAATCGCGGCGAGACGAGACGGATCTTCCTGCGCTTCGACGACCGGGTCCCGTCCCGTCCAGGCGGCGTCCCCGCACCGGACGAACGACTCGACGCCCAGGCCCCACTGGCGGACCAGATCGACGCCGCTCCAGGCGGCCGACACGCCGGTCTGGTGGACCCCGAGGTGGTGGAGCCAGTCGTCGAGGTCGTGGAACAGCGCCTGGAAGTAGGCCTCTTCCGGGTCGAGGATGCCCGTCTCCTGGGCGAGGAGCTCCGCCGCGCAGGCCCGGGCGACCGTGTGGTGCCACAGGTGCCGTAGGGCTTCGGTGCCTGCGGGAGCGACCGACGGGACGTCGAACAGGCGGCCCGTGGCCGCGCTGCCGAGGTTCTGGACCAACTGGCGCAGCGTCCGGGGCAGCCCCTTCTGCGCGTGCATCGGAGCACGGACGAGGCGCAGCGCCCGCAGCGTGACCAGTGGATCGAGAGACAGCTTGGCTGCCAGAGCGCCGACCGGGTCGGTCCCAGCCGTTGCCGGTGCCCCTGCGTGTTGCCGCACGTCGCCGAGGGCGAGGAGCGATGGCAACGCCTGGAGGGGCTGCGTGGGGACCAGGGCCGATCGGATCAAGGTGTGTCTCTGCGGGGCCTTGGGGACGGTTCGGGATACCGGCTCCCCGGGTTCGTCCCCTCTCATCGGCCGGGGGGATGGATCCGCTCAAGCCCTGTGGCTGTCAGCGCGGGACCGCACGCTGAGCGGAATCGCTCGATCGCCTCGAACTCGCCCCGTCCGGGCGGGAATCCCCAGAATCGTGCCCCGCGGCCCGGGAGCGCGTGCCGAGCCGGATTTCGCGGGCAGTCCCGACGTTCGGCCCGCGATTCGCAGAGGGAAGTGCCATGGCCCACGCCCTGAAGCCCGCTCCGCTCGATCGTGCGACCGCCGCGGACTCCCCGGCGGCGCGGCGTGCCGCCCGGGTGCTGGAACGCTGCGGCGTGCCGGGGCCGTTCGAGAGCTTCGGCATCGAGCGCGGTTCCGCCGAGGCCGACGACGCGCTCGCCACGCTCGTGATGGGCGTCTACCGCGCGACGCGTGACCCGGAGGCCTTCGAGGCGCTGGTCGGGCTCCGGCGCGACTTCCTGCTCCGCCGCATCCGGTTCCGCATGCACCAGCTGGGGGCCTCCCTCGACGCGGACGAGGTGTTCCAGGACGTGCTCGTCAACGTCTACCGCTACCCGGACCGGTTCGATGCGAGCCGTCCGGGAGCGTTCCGGGCCTGGGTGTCGACGATCGTCGACAACGCGATCCGGCGCCGGTTCCGCAAGCGCGTCAGCGCCCCGGAACTGGTCCTGACCCCGGACGACGAACTCTGCCGCGCCGAAGACGTGCGCAGCCTGGAGCCGGTCGAAGAGGCTCTCGGCCGGGAGGCCGAGGAGCAGGCGGCCGGTGCGGTCGGGATCCTCCTCGCGGCCTACTGGAAGGCCTACGCCTCGCTGAACGAGCGCGAACGCCTCGTGCTGCACCTCGTCGAGGTCGAAGGCCAACGCTACGCCGAGATCGCGGCGCGTCTCGGCATCCGTCCCGAGGCGCTGAAGATGGTCGTCTTCCGCGCGCGGCGCCGCATCCACGATCGGCTCACCGTGATGTTCGCGCGCGCGGGTGGGGTGGCTGGCGATCGGGATGCTGCCCGGGCCGTCTGAACGCAAGGCCGTCCGCACGTAGGATGCGGGCATGGTGGAGACCGTGGATCGCCTCTTCGTCCATGCGGGCGAGATCGTGACGTTGGCCGACGGCCCGGCGCGCGGCGCACGCCGCGGGGAGGGGATGCAGGCTCTCGGAGTCGTCCCGGACGGAGCGATCGCGGTGCGAGACGGCCGGATCGTCGCGGTGGGGGCGACGGACGAGGTCGGGAAGCTCTACCGAGCCCCGGTCGAGCACGACCTGGGCGGCACGGTCGTCTTGCCCGGCTTCGTCGACTGCCACACGCATCCTGTCTTCGCGGCCACCCGCGAGGACGAGTTCCACATGCGCTGCGCGGGTGCGGACTACATGGCCATCGCGGAGGCCGGCGGCGGAATCCTGAGCTCGGTCCGCGCCGTGCGCGCCGCGGGCGAGGACCAGCTCTTCGCCCGGACGATGAGGATCTTCGACGGCTTTCTCGCGGCCGGCACGACGACCGTCGAGGGCAAGAGCGGCTACGGCCTGTCGGTCGAGGACGAGGTCAAGAGCCTCCGCGCGCTGACCCGCGCGCGGGACGCGCACCCGCTCGATGTGGTCCGCACGTTCCTCGGTGCCCATGAGGTGCCGCTCGAATACCGCGAGCGCCGCGGAGCCTACGTCGATCTTGTGATCCACGAGATGCTGCCCGCGGTGCGGGGGCTCTGTGAGGCGTGCGACGTGTTCGCGGAGCCGGGCGTCTTCGATCTCGAGCAGAGCCGGCGCATCCTGCGCGCCGCGCAGGCGGAAGGACTGCGGTTGCGTCTCCATGCCGACGAGATCCGGCCGATGGGGGGCGCTGAGCTGGCCGTCGAACTCGGCGCCGACTCGGCGGACCACCTGCCGCAGATCTCGGAGGCGGGCATCCGGGCGCTCGCCGGGTCCGACACGACCGCGGTTCTCCTGCCCGGCACGAGCTTCTACCTCGGCAAGCCCAAGCACGCGCCGGCCCGGGCCCTGATCGAGGCGGGTGCAGCCGTCGCGCTGGCGACGGACTACAACCCGGGCTCGTGCCACACGCAGTCGATGCCGCTGATCGTCACCCTCGCCTGCGTCTTGCTGCACATGGGACCCGAGGAGTGCATCGTTGCGACGACGATCAATCCCGCGGCGTCGCTCGGCCTCGATGCGGACATCGGCACGCTGCACGTCGGCAAGCAGGCCGACTTCGTGGCGCTCGACCTGCCGAGCCACCGGGCGCTCGGCTACGCGTTCGGCGGCAATCCCACCGTGGTCACCGTCAAGCGCGGTGAACCCGTCTGGCCGAAGCCGCGCTGACCGGGGACTGGGCTCAGTCCCGCTCGCGCTGGACTTCGACTCGGAGCGCGACGTCGAGCTCGAGCTCCCGGAACGACTCGCCCTGCTCGTGGCGCAGCACCGTGACGCGCACCATCTGGCCGAGTTCCTTCTGGTCGAGGATCGCGGTCAGGTCGTCGAAGCTCCGCACTTCGCTGCCGTCGATCCGCAGGATCATGTCGCCGTAGAGTTCGTCACGCTGCGGCAGGATGCCGGCCTCTTCGGCGCCTGAACCCTTCTCGACCGCAACGACCAGCGGATGCGTCGCGCCGTCGCGCAGCCGCACGACCCGGGTCCGCACGCCGAGGGCCGGCCGCTGGCCGCTGTCACCCTGGATCAGGCGCGGCACCGTGCGGTTGACGGTGTCGACGGGGATCGCGAAGCCGATGCCCGCGCTCGCGCGCGACGGGCTGACGATCGCCGTGTTGATGCCGATCAGTCGGCCCGCGGAATCGAGGAGCGGGCCACCGGAGTTGCCCGGGTTGATGGCCGCGTCGACCTGGATCACGCCTTGGATCGGCGTTCCGGCATCGGACTGGATCTCGCGGTTCAGCGCGGACACGACGCCCGTCGTCAGCGTGTGGTCGAGGCCGAACGGGTTGCCGATCGCGAGCACGCTCTGGCCGACGCGCAGGTCTGCCGACGTGCCGATCGGCAGCGGGCGCACGCCCGCAGGCAGTTCGGCCACCTTGACGACCGCGAGGTCGAGGTTC
>JBEAPQ010000317.1:0-2980 GCA_041164325.1 Planctomycetota bacterium
GTCCCCACTCGGAGCGGATGGGGATGTTCTGCAGATTCGGATTGTCGGAGGACAGCCGCCCTGTCGCGGCGACGGCCTGGTTGAAGGACGTGTGCACCCGGCCGGTCGTCGGATCGACCATCTTCGGCAGGCTCTCCACGTAGGTTCCGCGGAGCTTGGTCAGCTGGCGCCAGTCCAGGATCAGTCGCGGCACCTCGTGGTGGGGGGCCAGCGTCTCGAGGACCTGGGCATCGGTCTTCCACTGGCCGGTCTTCGTCTTCTTGGGGCGGAACCCAGCGGCTCGGTGCACCTCGAGCTGGTCGAAGAGCACGGTGCCCACCTGCGCAGGCGAGTTGAGGTTGAACTCGGAGCCTGCACGCTCGTGGACCCGGCCAGCCAGCAGGTCGATCTCCTGCGTCAGCCGCTTCTCCAGCTTCGCGAGGTGTTCGAGGTCGAGGCGGATGCCCTCCGACTCCATCGCCAGCAGGACCGGCACCAGCGGCATCTCGATCTCATCGAACAGCGGGCGCAGCGACGCCTCGGCGAGCTCGGGCTCCATGCGCTCTCGGAGTCGCCACGTGAAGTCCGCATCCTCGGCCGCGTACTGGCCCGCGGCATCGATGTCGACCTGGTCGAACGTGAGCTGCTTCTTGCCCTTCCCGAGCAGGTCCGTCGTCGGGATCTTCTGGTAGTCGAAGTAGCGCAGCGCGAGCGCGTCCAGGCTGTGCGCGCCGAGGCCGGGCGACAGCAGGTAGGACGCGAGCATCGTGTCGAACTCGAGCCCGGCGACGTGGAGGCCCGCGGCGCGGAAGACGTGGAGGTCGTACTTGGCGTTCTGGAGCGTCTTGCCGAGCGACGCGTCCTCGAGGAGCGGGCGGAGTCGTTCGATCAGCGCAGCCCGTCCGCCCGCAACGATCGGCGGGTCGAGGTTGAACGGCACGTAGAACGCCTCTCCGGGACGGTCTGCGAACGACACGCCGACGATCTCGGCATGGCGTGCGTCGAGGCTCGTCGTCTCGGTGTCGACCGCGAACTTCCCGGCTGCACGGAGCCGGTCGAGGAGATCGCAGAGCTCCTGCTCGTTCCGGATGATCCGGTAGTCCTGGGGGATCTCCGGCTCGGTGCGCGGCCGCGGCAGGGTCTTGGCGAGCGTCTCGAACTCGAGGCGTTGAAACAGCGCGAGCAGCGCGTCGAAGTCGGGTTCTGGAGCGCCGACCTGGTCGAGCGAGACGTTGAGCGGGACGTCGGTGTGGATCGTGACGAGCTGCCGCGAGAGCAGCGCGAGGTCGCGGTTCTCGCGCAGGGTCTTCTGGAGGGACGGAGGTTTGACCTCATCGACTCGCTCCAGCGCCGCATCGAGCGTGCCGAACTCGGCGAGCAGACGCGACGCCTTGACCTGCCCGACCTGGGGAACGCCCGGCACGTTGTCGGAGCTGTCGCCCATCAGCGCCAGCAGGTCGATCATCTGGTCCGGCTGCACGCCGAACTTCTCGACGACCGACGAAGCATCGAGGATCTCGGGCGCGCGCGTGCTGCCACGCAGGTTCCACAGCTTGATCCGGTCGCCGACCAGCTGCATGAAGTCCTTGTCGCCGGTGACGATGAACACGTCCATGCCGGCCTCGCGTCCACGCACGGCGAGCGTGCCGATCACGTCGTCCGCCTCGTGCCCCGGGCTCTCGACGATCTTGATCCCATGGGCGTCGACGACGTCACGGATGTCGTCGAACTGGGCCAGCATCTCCTCCGGAGCCTTCTCGCGGGTCGACTTGTACTCGGGGTAGAGCTTGGTGCGCTCCAGGTCGTCCCGCGACCCGTCGAACGCGACCGCGATGTGATCTGGCTTCTCGCGCTCCAGCAGGGAGCGGAGTGTGATCGTGAAGCCGAACGTCGCCGCAGTCGGGTGGCCGTCGCGCGTCGTCAGTCCACCGCGGGAGGTGGTCGCGAAGGCGAAGTACGAACGGTAGGCGAGCGCGGTGCCGTCGATGAGGTAGAGGCGGGGGCGTGCGGTCATCGGGGCGTTCTCAGGAGGCAGCGTCGGTCGGTGCGCCGCCACGCGACGTCGAAGTCCGTTCGAGGCCCAGCACGAACGCGCCAGCCACGATCAGGATGCCGAGCGTGAACCACGTCTCGCCGGAGCCGAGGTCCGGCATCTGGTTCTCGAACTGCTTGAGCTTGAACTCGGTGATGCTCGGGTCGAGGTCGGCCTTGAACGGCCAGATCTTGCGGAGGGAGCCGACCATGAACCCGGTCAGCACGGCCATGGTCATCGCCCGATGGCGGGCGAGCAGCGCGTGGAGGACCTTGCTGAATGCCAAGAGCCCTGTCACAGCGCCGGCCGCGAACGCCGCGAGCGTCGTGATGGCCTCGGTCCCCGCCTCGCCCGCTGCGAGGCCGCGGACGATGCCGGTGATCTCGTGGTAGGCGCCGAGGATCAGCAGGATGAAGGCCCCGCTGATGCCCGGCAGGATCATCGCGCAGATGGCCACGGCACCGCACAGGAAGATCCACAGCGCCGACTCGGGTGGGTTCTGCAGCAGGGGCAGGCCGACCAGCCAGTAGGCGAACGCGGCTCCGCCGACCGCGCCCGCGGCACGCGCCCCGTCGAAGCGGCCGACCATGCGCCCGACGATCCAGCACGACGCGACGATCATTCCGAAGAATGCCGCGAACGTCCGCTGCATCTCATGCTCGAGCAGGTGGTGCATCGTGCTCATCAGGCCACCGAGGCCCGCGCCGATGCCGACGAGCAGGAAGAACAGGAAGCGGAAGTCCACGTGGACCGCGGCTTCGCGGATCTCTCCGCCGGTGAGCAGTCCCAGGAGCCGCAGGTCGAAGCGGCTGATGGCCGCGACGAGGCGGGGGTAGATGCCGAGGATCAGCGCGACGGTGCCACCCGATACGCCGGGGATGGCATCGGCACCGCCCATCAGGAAACCCCGGGCGATCTGGAGGAGGTCTTGCCGGACGATCACGGAGTTCTCGCTTCTGGCGGAGGATC
>JBEAPQ010000318.1:0-6449 GCA_041164325.1 Planctomycetota bacterium
CAGCGCTCCCCGCCCAGAGCATTCCCCAACTCACGCCCTTCCCTCGCGTGATGGACCTCCTCATCGTCGACAGCACCTTCGACGGCGTCTGGCGGATGATGGACCTCAACCAGGATGGGGACTACGACGACGCGCAGGAGATCAGCGTCTACTACGACGACGTCGCGGGCTCCATCGCGCTGACGAACCCGACCTGCATCGCGGTCGGCGGGGATGGGACCGCATACATCGCCGACTCGACGGTCGACATCGTGGTGGCGCTGCGCGACCTCAACGGGGACGGCGATGCCCTCGACCCGGGCGAGCACACGATCTTCTTCGACGGCAGCAACCAGTCGGGGATCCTGATGCCCTCGGCACAGGGGCTCTGCGTCGATGCGATCGGCAACGTCTACATCGCCAACTCCAACACGAGCACGGTCGGTGTCGACGCGATCATCCGCCTCAGCGACCTCGACGGCGATGGCGACGCGAACGACTTCGGCGAGGCGATCTACTACTGCCAGGTCCCGAACTCCTCAGCCGTGGTCGGGGACTCGATCCCGACCACGGTCGCGGTGGGGCCCGACGGCCGCATCTACTACACGGACGTCGGGGCCACCGGCGCCGTCGTCAAGGGCGTCTACCGGCTGACGGATCTGAACGGGGACGGCGACGCCGACGACCCGGGCGAGCACGTCCTCTTCTGGGCGCCGACGGCTGTCGGCAACGCGTTCTATTGGGGCCTCGCGATCGCGCGGGACGGCACGATCTACGTCACCGACCACGGCAACGAGCAGGTCTGGCGCGGCAAGGACCTCAACAACGACGGCACGATCTTCGGCGCCGAGGAGAACCTCTACTACCAGACCGGCGGCTCGACCTGGTGGGACGTGATCCTGAACCCGGACGGTCGGATCGTGCTGTGCGAGGACCAGACGCCGGACCGTCTGACGATGCTCGAGGACCTCGACGGCAACGGCGACGTCCTCGGCGCGGGGGAGTCCTACGAGGCCTACACGTCGGGAGTCGGCTCGCAGAACGTGCGGCCGCGCGGCGGGGCGTTCCTGCGTGCGCCGACGCTGTCGATCCAGCCGACGCTCGTGTCGGTCGGTCAGCCGGTGACGTTCCAGGTCATCGCGTCCCGCCCAGGAGATCTCGTGGGCGTTCTGCTGTCGGACATCCTCATTCCGGCGCCCTTCTCGTATGCCCCGTTCGGCTTCTTCGAGGTCAACCCGCAGAACCTGACGCCGCTCTTCGCGGCCGTCGCGGGTCCGCAGTCGGTGCTGACGACGACGTTCCCGATCCCGAACGATCCGGGTCTGGTCGGGACCTACGCGTTCCAGGCGTTGGGCGCGAACTCGGCGCGTCTCTACCTGAGCAACGGCGTTGGCCTGACGATCCAGTGATCGGAACCGTGGGTGCCGTTCCGGGGGTTCCCGCGGAGCGGCGCCGCGGGTGCTGCGGGGGATTGGCGGCTCCGTGCTTGACCTTTCGGCACGTCTCCCCAAGATGCAGCCATTCGAGGTGCCGAAAATCCGGTTTGACCGTATTTCCGCCGAGCTCCGCGGTGCTGTCCTGAAGGCAGAATCGCGCGGAAAGCACGCTGATTCAGGGGCTTACATCTGGCCATCCGGCCGGATCCGACGCTTGGACGCCGCGAGCCATCGTGCCGCGTCCCTGACCCTGAACGCACCTCCCGGCCCGCCGAATGTGGGCGGTCCATCCTGTTTTTCTCGTGGTGGACGGCGCCTCCGAAGCGGCCGGTCCAACCCTCTCCGGGAGGCCGCGGCCCGGGCGTTCGTTCGCCCGCTCCTGACCGCCCGCCCAGCCATGCGCATCCCAAGGATCCCCGCCCAGGTTGCGGGGTCGAGACCATGAACCAGAAGCTCAAGTTCGCCCTCGGTGGCGGAGGCTACGTGCTCTACGCGCCGCGCTTTCCGCTGCATCAGCTGACCCCGGGGTTTGCGGACGAGTGTCTCGTCTTCAACGCCCAGCTGCCGCGGATGTTCGTCATCACCGTTCTCGAGCAGGGGCTGCCGCTGACGCTGACGGCCACGAAGCACGAGTTCAAGGACGGCGCGCTCCACGTCGAATACGCGACCAACACCAAGGCGCTCAAGGTCCAGGAAGTGCGGATGGTGACGGCGGACGACCGCTTCGTCAGCACCATCACGATCGACAACACGTCGAAGGATGAGCGCGAGTTCGACGTCGTCCTCTGGACGACGACGGACGTCGAGGGCGACCCGGTCTCCCACGAGGGCGACAGCTTCCGCATCAAGCGCAACCTGCAGACGCACGACTTCCCGCCGGTGCCGGTCGAGATCGTGTTCTCGAGCCCGGACTCGAAGGGCGCGAAGTGCCTACAGGCGTTCTTCGCCGAGGGCAGCAGCGGACGCCCCGACTACGAGGAGACGCCGTGGTTCGATCGCGGCGAGCTCGTCACGCCGCGCGCGAAGAAGCCGCTCGTCAAGCCGAGCCCGATCCTGCCGTCGGCGAGCTGCTACTGCGGCCTGTTCCGCACCGTCACGATGAAGGGCGGCTCCTCGGCGAGCCACCGCTTCGAGGCGAACGTCGCGTTCAAGGGCAAGGGCATCAACTACCGCCCGCGGCGTCCGGATCCGAAGGACGAGAACCAGTGGCAGGCGTTCATGGAGCGCGCGCCGCGGTTCGTCTGCGAAGACAAGAACGTCGAGCGCCTCGTGCATCACCGCCTCGAAGCGCTGCACCTCCTGCGGATTCCGGGCGGCGTCGGCCACGTCAGCAGCCCTGGCGTCTGTGAGGGCACGGGCCTGTTCCATGAGCCGATCGCCTTCTCGGCGCCGGCGATCCTCCGCGAGGTCCGCTGGCTGTCCGACCCGACCCTGGGTCGCGGCATCCTGAAGGGCTTCTTCGAGAACGTCCGTCAGAACGGCATGGTGCCGGGGCGCCTCTACATGACGGCGCTCAACAACTCCGACTTCTACCACGCGGACTGGGGCGGCGGCTTCGAGGCTTTCGACGACATCCACAGCGATCGCACGACCAAGCGCGCGATCCTGATGGCGATGCAGCGCTACTCCAAGTGGCTCGCGAACAACCGCGACCCGGAGGGCAGCGGTCTCACCGACATCTGCAACCACTTCGAGGGCGGGCAGGAGTTCTCGCGGCGCTACACGATCATCGATGACAAGGCCGACCGCGCGGAGGACTTCTCCGAGCAGTTCCGGCTCAAGGGCATCGACGTCAGCGTGTTCCGCTACCGCCTCGTCAAGTTCCTGGCGCGGGTCGCCGACGACCTCCAGGAGAAGGCGATGGCGAACCGCTTCCTCGCGGACGAGGAGGTCGCCCGCGAGACGATCCGCAAGAAGATGTGGGACGAGAAGGCGGGTCTGTTCACGGACATCGATCCGAAGACGCGCCGCAAGACGGGCGTGAAGGCCGCGGTCGGCTTCTACCCGCTCGCGACCGACATCCCGACGCCGAAGCAGGTCGAGGCCATGCTGAAGACCCTCGGCGACCGCAACGAGTTCTGGACCAAGTACCCGGTCCCGAGCCTGGCGATCAGCGATCCGGCCTTCGATCCGGACGGCCAGTGGAAGGGCACGCGTCGCGACTGCCCGTGGAACGGCCGCGTGTGGCCGATGGTGAACAGCCAGATCCTCGAGGGCCTCGTCTACGTGGCCGAGCGCGGCAACAAGCAGGCGGGCAAGCTCTGCAAGGGTCTGATGCAGAAGACGATCGAGATGTGCTCCGGCGCTCTCGAAGGTGGCGACCAGGCACGGGTCTTCGAGCACTACCACCCGCTCAACGGTCGGCCGTCGCGGTTCCGCGGGGTCGACTGGTACCTCCACTCGTTCCTGCTCGACAACATCTTCCGCATCACCTGCGGCTTCGTCGTGCGGTTCGGCGAGATCCAGGACGACCCGGTCATCGACGAGATGCCGGACTTCAAGCTGCACGGCGTGCCGGTGGGCAACAAGCGGTTCGTCGTCGAGCGCAAGAACGGCAAGCTCAAGGTCAACCCTGAGTGAGCGTCGGCTTCGACGACGTCCGCGAGGCGGCCGCCCGGATCGCCGGACGCGTGCACCGGACGCCGGTCCTGACCAGCCGAGCGATCGACGAGGCGCTCGGCTGTGCTGTGTTCTTCAAGTGCGAGAACCTGCCGAAGGTCGGGGCGTTCAAGGCGAGGGGTGCCGTCAACGCGGTGTTCTCGCTGCCTGACGACGAAGCGCGCCGCGGCGTCGTGACCCACAGTTCCGGCAACCACGCCGCGGCCCTGGCCTACGCGGCGGCGCAGCGGGGCGTCCCTTGCGCCGTCGTCATGCCGGAGACCGCGCCTGCGGTGAAGGTGACGGCGGTCCGCGGCTACGGAGCCGACGTCGTGTTCTGTCGACCGGCCGAGCGGGAGTCGACGTGTGCGCGCGTGGCTGCCGAGCGCGGCATGGTGGTCGTGCATCCTTTCGAGGACCCGAAGGTCATCGCCGGGCAGGGCACAGCAGCTCTCGAACTGCTCGAGGACGTGGCCGACCTCGACAGCATCGTGACGCCGGTGGGTGGCGGCGGCCTCCTCGCCGGCACGGCGATCACCGCTGCAGCGCGAAGACCCGGCATGCCGGTGTTCGGCGCGGAACCCGAAGCCGTCGACGACGCCGCGCGTTCGATGGCCTGCGGCGAACGCCAGCCGCGCGTCGAAGATCCGAAGACCGCCTGTGACGGCCTGTTGACGGCGCTCGGAGCTCCCAACTTCGCGCTGCTCGTGCAGCACGGCGTGCGTGTGCTGACGGCTCCGGAGTCGGTGATCCTCGAGGCTGCCCGGACGCACCTGGAGCGGATGAAGCTCGTCGTCGAACCTTCCGGTGCAGTGCCGCTGGCTGTTCTCCAGAGCCATCGCGACGTCTTCGTCGGTCGGCGCGTCGGGGTCGTCATCAGCGGTGGCAACACCGACTTCCGATGGATGTGCCCATCGATCCGTGCGGCTGCCGGAGCCTGTCCGGCGGGCGGCTGAACGGGCTCGCGCCGCGGTCTCGGCGGCGACTAGGTGGTCTGGACGAACGGGCAGAGCACGATCATCCGGAGGTCCATCAGGTTCGTGTCCGTCGGTCCGGTGCGAATCGCGCAGCCGATCCGGTCGAGGTAGGTCAGCGTGTCGTTGCGGGCGATGGCGTCCTCGATCGACAGCCCGAGCTCTTCCCCGCGTCGGACGTCCGCCGCGCTCAGGTGGCCACCGGCCGCGTCCGTCGGGCCGTCGGAGCCGTCCGTACCGACAGCGAGCACGCGGACGCGATCCCGAAGGTCCGACGGGATCGCACCGAGTCGATCGACGAACAGGGCCTTCGCCATCCGTGCGACGAACTCCGTGTTGCGCCCGCCGTTGCCCGGTCCATGGACGCGGACCGGCAGTTCCCCACCCGACAGCAGGGCGAACCGGCCGCCCTCCGACCAGATCTGCGCGAGCGTCGCCAGGTGATCGTCGATGCCGCGCTCGATCGGTTCGTTGCACGGTTCGTCGAAGGCCACGATCTCATCGAACCCCACCGCGTGCAGGGTTTCGTGGGCCGTGCGCAGGAGCGTGTTGTAGTCCCCGACGCACGCCGTCCAGGACTGCTTGGTGGCGACCGCCTGGCTGAGATGCGCGTTCCAATGGCGGCGCTCCGGGCTCGTCAGCTGCTTCTCGATCCGCTCGGCGAGGCGCGGAGACAGCCGGGCGCGGGCGACGGTACGGATGAGCTCGGGATCGAGGGCCCGGTGGATGGTCGGTCCGGACGAGACGAACGCTAAGTCGGAGTCCGGGACGTCGGACGTCACCAGTGTCAGAACGCGCTCTGCGCCGGCGCTGGCGAGCAGACTGCCGTTCTTCAGCGCCGACATCTCGCGGCGGATGATGTTGGTCTCGGTGATCGATGCCCCGGAGCGGAGGAGCTCGACGTTCGCCTGGAGCTTGTCGGCAAACGTGAAAGGGGTGCGGGGGCTGCATGCGAGCGCCGACCCACCGCCCGACAGGCAGAACACCATCAGGTGGCCAGAAGGCACCTGTGCAGCGCGCGCCAGCAGCGCGGACGCGGCGTCGCAGGACGAATCGTCGGGGTAGGGGTGGCTGCCGAACACGACTTCGACGTCCGCGTCGCTCCTGCCATGGTCGAGGCGCGTGACCGCGAAGCCGCGCGGCACGGAGAAGCCGTCGGGGAGCTGGTCGATCAGCAGGCGTCGCATCGCGCGGACCTGGGCAACCGCTGCCTTGCCGAGCCCGAGCACCGAGACGCCGCTGCAGCCGTCGAGCGGGACGCGGACCTCGCCGACGCGGAGCGCGTCGGCTTCGACCTCGATCTGGGCCGGCAGCAGGCGGTCTGGGTGCAGAGCCGCGAGCATGCCTCGCAACAGCTCGACCAGCGGTGCCATGCTGCCGTTCATAAGGGATGGGGCGTGTTCGTCCGAAGTCCGGTCGGGATCAGGGTGGCTCGATCCGAGACAGCTTGGTGGTCCCTGGC
>JBEAPQ010000319.1:0-7399 GCA_041164325.1 Planctomycetota bacterium
CGGAGGCACCCTGGTCGGCCGCGCTGAGGGCTGCGCTCGCCCCCGCAATTCCAGCGCCAATGACCAGGACGTCTGTGCGCAGGACAGGCGTCCGGCGCGCGTCGAACGCGCCGAGACGCTCCGGGAATCGGGGTGCGTCGAAAGCTTGCACAGGGGGCCCGGCGCCTCAGGCGCCAGGTGCTTGCGGCATCGCGATGCCGGTGGCGTCGGCGTCCGGGGTCGGTTCCGGCGGCACGATGATGCCTTCCCGCTTCCACAGGAAGAGCACCACCGGCGTGGCGACGAACATCGTCGAGTAGGTGCCGCTGATGAGTCCCACGAGCAGCGCGAACGAGAAGCCCTCGAGCGCCGTGCCGGCGTGGAAGTTGACGACGAACTGCGTGATGACGACGGCCATCGTCGTCGCGGTCGTCAGGATCGTGCGCGACAGCGTCTGGTTGATCGCCTGGTTGAGCAGGGCCTTGCGGTTGATCTTCTCGCCGAGGCGGAGCTGCTCGTTCAGGTTCTCGCGGACGCGGTCGAAGATGACGATCGTGTCGTTGATCGAGTAGCCGATGATCGTCAGGAACGCGGCGATCATCGCGAGGTCGATCTCGCAGTCGATGATGCCGGCTGCGTTGAAGACGACCACGGCGCCGAGCGTGACCAGCACGTCGTGCACGACCGCAGCGACGGCTGCGAGTCCGTACTTGTACTCGTGGAACCGGACGCGGATGTACATCACGATCCCGAACAGCGCGAGGAAGAGCGCCGTCACCGCCGAGTTGCGCAGTTCGCCGACCATGCGGCCGCCGATCTCCGCCGACTCCGGGATCGGGCTCGAAAGCCGGATCGCATCGCCGTCCGCGTTGGTCAGGCTGTGGAGCTGGTCCTGGAGCAGCGGGAACAGCATCCCGGGCTGCACTTCCCTCGGCACGTCGAACTCGATGCGGAAGTCCTTGCCGCTGGTCGCGGCGGGATCCGCGGTCGGCGTCACGCGGACCTCGGCGCTCAGTCCGCGAAGGGCCTCACGCAGCGCGGTCGCGTCGACCGACTCGACGAAGTGCAGCTCGATCTCGGCGAACGAGACGTTCTGGTTCGTCGAGTTGTCGAAGGTCTTCTCGTCGCTGTAGGCGTCCGCCACCAGGCGATCGCCGAGCACCCGCCGCAGCTCCGTCAGGTAGGGGGGCTCGTATTCGTCGGGGTTGGCCTTGCGGGCCTCATCGATCTCGGTGCGCAGCTGCTCGGTGAGCTTGATGCGCACTCCGAACTCGGTGGCCTTGCCGTCCTTCAGCTCGCCCACCGTGTTGACGATCGGCTTCGGGAACAGGCCCGCGAACGTCTCGTCGCTCTGCAACAGTTCGCGGACCTCGGCAACGGAGGCGCCCTCACGGAGCGAGACCTTGAGGTTCGCGCCGCCGGTGAAGTCGATCGCGTACTTCGTGTCGCTGTCGGTGCTGCCGAAGGCGAGCAGGCTCGCGACGATGATCACGCCACTGAGCCCCAACGCCTTCCGGGACAGGCCCATGAAGTCGAAGTTCGTGTTCTGGAACAGGCTGCCTGCCTTGAACTCCGTCAGCTTCCCGCCCTCGAGCAGGAAGTGGAACATCAGGCGGCTGACGAAGAACGCCGTGAACAGCGTCGTCGCGATGCCGATCATCAGCGTGACCGCGAAGCCACGGATCGGACCGACACCGAAGTTGTAGAGGACGATGCCGGCGATGAACGTCGTCAGGTTCGCGTCGAGGATCGTGACGATGGCGCGATCGAAACCGGTGCGGCACGCCTGCAGCAGCTCCTTGTCCCGGCCGAGTTCCTCTCGGATGCGCTCGTAGATCAGGATGTTGGCGTCGATCGCCATACCCATCGTGAGCACGAGGCCGGCGAGACCCGGCAGTGTCAGCGTCGCGCGGATCATCACGACGACGCCGAGGATCAGCAGGATGTTGAGCGCCAGCGCGGCGAACGCGACCATCCCGGCGAGCCGGTAGTAGGCGAGGATGAAGCCGAGCATCAGCGCGGCACCGACGCCGATCGACACGAAGGCCAGCTGGATCGAGCGCGCCCCGAGGGTTGCGCCGATCACCGAGCTGGACTGCTGGATCGGCTTCACCTTCAGCGAGCCGGTCTTGAGCGTCTTGACGAGTTCGTTGACCTGGCGCTGCGTGAACTCACCGGTGATCTGGGCCGCGCCACGGATCTTGCCGATGAAGCGCGGGGCCGAGTGGACGTCTCCGTTGAGGATGATGGCGCTGTACTGGCCGGTGTACTTCTCCGACCAGTCGGCGTAGGCATCGCTGCGCTCATCGCGCATCTGGTAGTTGATCGACGGACGGCCGTACTCGTCGAGGCCGGCGCGGATCGCTGCCGGGTTCAGGTCCTCGCCGCGGAAGTACGACTCGTGCATGTTGATCGGCACGAGCTCGACGAGCCGATCGGCGCCTTCCGGAACCACTCCGCCGTTCCACTCTTCCTGGCCGAAGGCCGGGACCGCGTTGTAGTCGTTGGCGCTGCTCAGGCCGGCCTGGCCGACCGACATCGGGCGCGACCAGAACTTGGGCTCGTCGAGGGAAGGGCGCACGATCTTCGGGAACCAGCGCAGCCACTTGCCGGCCTGCGGTCCACCGGCGTCGGCGGCCAGTCCGTTGAAGACCTGGATCGCACGCGGGTTGTCGGCGACGAGCTTGCGGTTGACGCCGTCGTTGGCCGAGAGCCACGTCTCGAGCCGGCGCTTCTCTTCGCCGAGGACGAACTTGATCGACGTGTCTTCTTCGGCGACGTAGCGGTCGTCGGCGACGATCCGGAACTCGAGAAGGCCCAGGTTCTCGACCCGCGACTCGACCGCGCGGATCTCCGCCTCGGTCATGTTCGGCAGTTCGAGCAGGATGCCGGTGTCTCCGCGACGGGTGACGACGGCTTCCAGCGTGCCCTGGGGGTCGATGCGCTCGCCGATGATCTCGACGGTCTCGTCCAGGATCTGCGAGACCTGTTCCGGAGACGCATCGACCGGGATCGTCCCGTCCTGCTGCGCGCGTTCGACGTCCACCTCGTAGATGAGTTGGACGCCGCCGCTGAGGTCGAGGCCACGGTTGAGCGGCAGGACCCCGATCGCGATCAGGGCGCCGGCGGCGGCGAGAATCACCAGGAGAAGCTGGCGGCGTGCGTTCTCGAGCATGAGCGGTGCACTCTCAGGTGGGGAGCCAACGAGCGGTCCCCTTGGAATCTTCTTCGGCCAACGGGCCGTCCCGGGTCGTCACCCGATCTTCAGCATCCGGCCCAGAGGAGGTCCGCTGGCGCCGGATCGCCGTGGTTCGGCCGTTCACATGGCCCTTCCACGGGGTCGCGGAGGGCTCACGACGCGGCGCATTCCTGTCCGCGGGCGAGCCACCGCGCTGTCAGGACTCGGTGCCCTTGTTGCGCTTGGTCGAGCGCGGGCCGCGGAGGTTGCCGAAGTTCTCGCGGAGGCGGACGGCCTTGCCGACGCGGTCGCGGAGGAAGTAGAGCTTGGCGCGTCGGACCCGACCCCGGCTCCGGACCTTGATGTCCTGGACCCGCGGCGAGTGCAGCGGGAAGACGCGCTCGACACCTTCGCCCGCGACCAGGCGACGGACCGTTGCCGTGCGGCGGATGCCGGAACCCGTGATCGCGATCACGGTGCCGGTGAAGACCTGGATGCGCTCCTTGTCTCCTTCACGGATCAGGTAGTGCACGTCCACGGTGTCGCCCACCCCGAAGTCGGGGACGGACGGCTTCATGTTCTCGAGTTCGATCTGTCGGATCAGGTCCATTGCGGTTCCTCGTCCCGGAGCGTGATCGGCATCGCCGCGCCCAGGGCTTTGTGGGTGTCAGGTTGGTTGGGGGGGAGGATCGATCTGATCGGATCGATCCGTCGGAGAGGACCGCACGGCCCGCTGGTCCGCGCGTTCATCCGCAAGCCGTCTCTGAAGGGTGAGTCGGCGTGACTCGTCGAGCCGCCATCGGTCGACCGCTCCGTGGTCGCCCGACAACAGGACTTCCGGCACTTCCATGCCCCGGAAGTCCCGGGGACGCGTGTAGTGCGGGTAGTCGAAATACTCCCCTTCGAACGACTCGAGTTCCGTCGATTCCGCACACCCCAGCACGCCGGGGATGAGGCGGACAGCCGCTTCCAGCACGGCCAGACCGGGGAGTTCACCGCCCGCGAGCACAAAGTCGCCGAGGGAGATCTCGTCCCAGTCCATTCCTTGCCGGATGCGTTCGTCGAAACCCTCGTAGCGCCCGCAGAGGATCAGCAGTCGGTCCGTGGTGGAAAGCGCACGCGCCTTCCGCTGGTCGAACCGCTGACCGCGCGGGCAGAGGAGGATCTTGTGGAGGGCACCATGGCGCCTTTCCACGTCCTCGACAGCTTCAAAGATCGGTTCGGGCTTCAGCACCATGCCGGGCCCGCCGCCGAACGGCCGGTCATCCACGGTCCGATGTCGGTCGTGGGTGAACTGCCGGAAGTCGACGAGCTCGACCTGGAGCTTTCCCTGTCGCTGCGCGATGCCCAGAATGCTCTCGTCCAGGTACGGGCGGACCGCACCCGGAAAGAGCGTCAAGAAGGCGCAGAACATGGTGCTGGGCCGAAAGAAGAGCCGAGCAGCGTAGGAATCCCCCCGAGCCGCGTCAAGCGAGGTAGTGGTCGATGTTCACGGGTCTGGTGCGGTCGATCGGGACCGTCCTCGAATGCAGCAAGTCCGGTGATGGCGTGGACTTGCGAGTCCGGCTCGAACTCGGGGACTGGGAGCCCCCGATCGGGGCGTCGATCGCGCTGTCCGGGGTGTGCTGCACGGTGGTCGAGGCTACGGCAGATGAGGCCCGCTTCCACCTGTCAGCCGAGACACTCCGGAGGACTTGGCTCGGTCGTGCGGTGCCGGGAACCCGCCTCAACATCGAGCCTGCACTGTGCGCGGGAGATCCGCTGGGCGGGCACATCGTGCAGGGGCATGTGGACTCGGTGGGGCGTATCGAAACGCCGATCGATGCCGGTGTTGGGGGCGAGCTCTGGGTCGAGGTCCCCGTAGACCTGCGCCGGTTCTGCGTCGAAAAGGGGTCGATCACGATCGACGGCGTGTCGCTGACGATCGCTGCCCTCGACGGGCCGCGCGTGATGATCGCGGTCATCCCGCACACAGCCCAGGTCACCACGCTCGGCGGGGCACCGACGAACGCACCCGTCCACCTCGAGGTCGACGTCCTCGGCAAGTACGTCGAGCGGCTGCTCGAAGCGCGCTTCGGACCGGCTGGGCCGCCGCAGAGCTGACCCAAGGATCAGAAGGCGCCGCTGACGACCTGGAAGAACGTGCCGATCGGCGCGGCTTCGCGTGCGTCCTCGATGGCCCGGCTGATCTGGTTCATCATCCGCGAGAACTGCTCGGGCAGCTCCTCGTCGTAGATCAGCTTGCCGATCAAGCCGCGGCCCTCACGGATCGTGCCGGACATGTCGGCGAAGTCCGCGACGATCGTCGTGAAGCGCTGCCGCGTCTCGCCGCCGGCGAGCAGCTCGCCGAGGAGCCCCTTGGTCGGATCGTTCAGGTTGTCGACAGCGGTGGCGGCTCCGGAGGTCACGCGGCGCACGTCGCTGGCGAGCTCCTCTTCGCGGAGCAGGGCGCCGAGTGTGCCGCGCCCCTCGTCGAGACCGGACGTCACGTTCTCGACCTGGGCGACGATCCGGTCCATGCGCGCGCCGAGCGCAGAGTCGCCGACGAGGCGGGCCAGCACACCGTCTCCCTCGTCGATGTCGGCCGCGACCGAGCGAGCATGGGAGACGGTGGCCTCGAGGTCCTCGGCCATCTCTGTGCTGTAGATGATGCGGTGGAGTGGCCCCTCGCCGGTCTCGATCGCCCGCAGGCTCGTGCGGGCGCTGTCGAGGGCGGACGCCAGGGCATCGAACGGCCCGCGGTCCTTGAACAGGGCGCCGAGCGTGCCTTCGCCTCGCTCGAGTCCGTCGACGAGATTCCGGATCCCGGCGGCGATCGCTTTCAGGTCCGTGCCCAGCTGGTCATCGGCGAAGAGATCGCCGACCGCATCGAGCCCGCCGATGCGGACGGTGCCGCGGAGTGCGGTCTCCTGGGGCACGATCGACTCACCGTCACCAGGGTCGACCTGGATCTGCACCCCGCCCAGCAGGCTGCCGGGCTCGATCTCGATGTGGTAGCCGTCTCGGACTTCCACCGGTTGATCCAGCCGAAGCGAGACCTCGATCCTCTCGTCCGCGCTCTGTGCTCCGGCGTTGTAGCGAATGGACGCGACGCTCCCGAGCCTGTGGCCGAGCACGAACACGTTGTCGCCCTCGCGGAGACCGGACGCATGGCGGAACCAGACGCGGCGCTCCTGTGGCTGGCCCAGGAAGGAGAGGCCGGTCAGTTCGATCGTCGCCCACATCAGGAGCGCGATGCTCGCGAAGAACACGAGTCCCAGGACCAGGTCTTGTCGGTTTCGCTCCAAGGGGGCGTTCTCCGTTCGGTTCAGTCTGCGTGCCCGCTGAGGAAACTACGCACGAGTTCGTCTTCGGAAGCCAGCATCTCGTCGATCGTGCCCTCCGCGGCGATCCTCCCGCCGTCGAGCAGGCCGATCCGGTCACCGCAGTCCATCGCACAGTGGCGGCTGTGCGTGACGATCAGCCCCGTGACGCCGAGCTGGTCGCGGACATCGGCGATCAGGCGGTGGATCTGGTTCGAGATGATCGGGTCGAGCCCGGCGTTCGGTTCGTCGTAGAGGACGTAGGCCGGCTTCGAGATCAGCGCGCGAGCGAGCCCCGCGCGGAGCTTCATGCCGCCGGAGATGTCGGACGGGAACTGGTTGATCGCATGCTCCATCCCGACGAGGCGGAGGACCTCGACGACGCGCTGGAGGATCTCGTCGGGGGGCGTCTCGGTGTTCTCCTGGAGCGGCAGCGCGACGTTCTGGCCGACGGTCAGCCAGTTGATCAGAGCGCCGTTCTGGAACAGGTAGCCCATCCGGCGTCGGAGTTCCTGGAGGTCCTTCCTCGACAGCTTCGGCACATCGACACCGTCGACCAGGACCTGGCCGCGGTCCGGCTTCAGGATTCCGATCACGTGGCGGAGGGTGACGCTCTTGCCGGTGCCCGAGCGTCCCATCAGCACGTAGTTGACCCCGTCAGGGATCGTCAGGTCGAGCCCTCGCAGGATCTCCCGGGACCCGAGCGTCTTCCAGACGTCGCGGAGTTCGATCACCGGTGTGCTCCGATCACTCGCGCAGCAGGAAGTAGAAGAGCCACGTGATCACGTAGCCAAGGATGATGATCAGCAGGATCGAGACCATGACCGCGCGCTGGACGGCACGGCCGACTCCGAGCGCACCGCCGTGTGCGCGGAGCCCGGAAGCGACGCTGACGGTCGAGATCGCGGCGCCGAAGACGACCGCCTTGAAGATCCCGACG
>JBEAPQ010000320.1:0-3300 GCA_041164325.1 Planctomycetota bacterium
ACAGAAGCAGCGCATCTGGATCCACTCCGGTATCCATCCTGCGGAGACGACCAGCTACTTCGTCGTCGAAGGGCTCGTCGAGGAGCTGCTCTCCGGCTCGGCGCTCGCGCGGATGATGCTCGCCCGGACCGTGATCGACGTCGTGCCGATGGCCAATCCGGACGGCGTGATGCTCGGCAACTACCGGACGAATGCGGCGAGCGTGAATCTCGAGAACGAGTGGGCCGCGCCCTACAACTCGACCGAACCGGAGATCACGGCGCTGCGCACGGCGATCGAGCAGAGGATGGCGCTGACGTCACCCGCGACGATCGACGTCCTGCTCAATCTCCACAGCTCGCACGGACTCACGTGGCCGTTCCACTTCGAGCACGTTGCGAACCCGTCGTTCGACATCACGTCGAATCGGAGCGGCGTGATCCCCGAGGTGAACGCGCTCGAGCGTGCGTGGATCCAGGCGTTCCGATCGGCCAGCCCGTTCGTGAATCGCGGCACCACGCAGTCCAGCACCGCCGGCTCCCCGACGCGCCCCTTCGTCGAGTCCATGGTCCACGACCGCTACGCGATCCAGTCCGCGTGGCGGCAGCTGCACACGCCGGCGATGGCGATCACGTTCGAGGGCACCTACGGACCCGGCCCGACGTCGGCGTGGAACACGCCGAGCGACTGGCGGCAGGTCGGTCGCGAAATGGTGGCGGCCCTCGCGGATCATCTCGGCATCGTTCCTGGCGGTGCCGTGCGGAGTGACCTCCGCTACTGCGGCTACACGCTGCTCGACGTGGACTTCGCGCCGGGGGCGAGCCGTGCCGACTTCGACCTGACCGCCAGCCCGGGCGATCCGCTCGCGGCGCTGGTACTCGGGGTCTCGACCACGTCGATCCCACTCCCGGCGAGCGTCTGCGCGCTGCGTACTGATCCGCTGATCGCGGTCGGTACGTCCCTCGGCGCCGGCGGGACCGCGCGGATCTCGGTCACACCGCCGCCGGGTTTCGTCGAGCTGCGCGCGCAGTTCGTCGTTCAGCCCGCCACGGGGACGGCGATCCGCTCGTCCAACACGCTCGACGTGCTGACGCTCCGCTGACCGTGTGAGTCGAAGTGTCGTCACGCACCGTCCCGCGGCCGCGGGCCGGCTGCCACGCAAGCACCTCGCAGCCTCCGAGCCCTGTCAGGCCGTGTTTCCGGGACGGCCGTACAGCCAGCGCCACGCCCGGTGCACGTCGTCGAGGATCAGGTATCCCGACGGCACGAGCACGAGGCTGATGAACGTCGCGAACAGCACGCCGAAGCCCAGCGAGATCGCCATCGGGATCAGGAACAGGGCCTGCACGCTCTTCTCCAGCAGCAGCGGCGTCAGGCCGGCGAACGTCGTCAGCGACGTCAGCAGGATCGGGCGGAACCGCCGGACGCCCGCCTCCCGGACGGCGAGCAGGAGTTCGCCACCCTCCTCGCGGCGTCGGTTGACGAAGTCGACGAGGACGATGCTGTCGTTCACGACCACGCCCGCCAGCGCGACGATGCCGACGACCGACAGCACGCTGAGCTGCATGCCCATGATGAAGTGCCCGAGCACGGCGCCGATCAGCCCGAAGGGGATGGCGGACATGACGACCAGGGGCTGCACGTAGCTGCGGAACGGCACGGCCATCAGCACGTAGATCAGCATCAGCGCGAACAGGAAGCCGCGGGCAAGGCCCTGGATCGTCTCCTGCTGCTCCTTCTGCTCGCCCTCGAACGCGTAGGTCATCCCCGGATACTCGGCGACCAGGCCCGGCAGGAATCCGGTCTCGAGCGCCTGGACGACGGTGTTGACGTCGGTCCGCGTCTCGTCGACCTCGGTCGTGACCGAGATCTCGCGGCTGCGGCTCGTGCGGCGGATCGCCGAGTAGCCGCGGCCGAGTTCGACGTCGGCCACGGTCTCGAAGGGGATCTCCGCGCCCGACGGTGTGCGGATGCGCATCGACTCGACGTCGGCGAGCGACCGCCGCTCGTCCTCGGGGTAGCGCACCATGACCTTGATGTCGTCGCGGCCACGCTGCACCCGCTGCGCCTCTTCGCCGTAGAAGCCCTGCCGCACCTGCCGCGCGAGGTCTGCCATCGACAGACCGAGCGCTTCGGCCTCGGGGCGGATGCGGAGTTCGAGCTCTTCCTTGCCCTCGTCGAAGGAGTCGGACACGTCGAAGACTCCATCGATGGAAGCGAGGTGCTCCTTCAGCCGCTCGGTGGCTTCCGTCAGCGCCGGGATGTCCTCGCTGCGCAGCCGGACGTCGACGTCGGCACCGACGCTCAAGAGCGACGACGAATACTTGAGCTCGCTGGCCCCGTAGACCGGGCCCACGAGCTCGCGCCAGCGATCGGCGACCTCCTGGCTCGTGAACGAGCGGACCTCGGACGGGGCCAGCTGGATGTTCACCTCGCCGAAGTGGCTGCCGTTGTAGCCCTGCGACACGACGCG
Organism: Planctomycetota bacterium; assembly: GCA_041164325.1. Taxonomy (GTDB): domain Bacteria; phylum Planctomycetota; class UBA1135; order UBA1135; family UBA2386; genus JAQCBR01. Next base: position 2,453 of record JBEAPQ010000320.1, read on the forward strand.
GCCGCCCCCCTCCTCCTGGACCTTGCGGTAGGGCTGCTCGCCGATGGCCGTCAGCACGTGGCGGATCGGTGCCGCCGCCCCCTCGGGGGCCCTGGCAGCCAACTCGTCGCGAAGCTGCAGGGCGGCTGCTTCGATCCTCTGGACGGCGGTCCGCGTCACGTCGACCGGTGTGCCCTGCGGCATCGTCAGCGTCGCAACGACGTTGTCTCCATCGACCGGCGGGAAGAACACGAAGCGCACGTAGCCGCCGGCGACTGCGCCGCCGGTCAGCATCAGTGCGGTCAACATCGCAGCGACCGTCAGGTAGCGATTGCGGAGCGCGAACTCGAGCGACGGTCGGTAGAGCCGCACGGCGAACGCTTCGAGCGAGTCGGCGAACAGTCCCTGGAAGCGGCGCCAGATGCCTGACACGCCGCGACGCACGTCGAGCTTCTTCGGATCGATGTGCCGGAGGTGGGCCGGGAGGATCAGCTTCGACTCGATCATCGACCAACCGAGCGTCGGGATGACCGCGAGGCCGATCACGGCCCAGAACGGACCTGTGTTGCCCGGCACGTTCAACAGCGGGAGGAAGGCCGCGATCGTCGTCAGGATCGCGAACGTCACCGGGATCGCGACCTCCTGCGTGCCTTCGATCGCCGCCTGGAGGCCCGACTTGCCGCGCTGCAGGTGCGAGAACACGTTCTCACCGACGACGATCGCGTCGTCGACGACGATTCCGAGCACCACGATGAACGCGAAGAGCGACAGCATGTTGATCGACACGTCCATCCACGGCATCAGCGCGAGCGTGCCGAGGAAGGAGATCGGGATGCCGACGCTGACCCAGATCGCGAGCTCGAAGCGGA
>JBEAPQ010000321.1:0-6597 GCA_041164325.1 Planctomycetota bacterium
GCAAGCGCGCGCTGATCGATCGGCAGGAGCGTGCGGTCGAGGCCGCCCGTCAGCGGCTGGACGCCGTCCGCGCCGAGAAGGCCCGACTCGAGGATCTGGTCGCGACGCTGACGACGCAGAAGCGTCAGCTCGATGCGCTCGCGGCGAGTTCGCGCACGATCGAGCTGGATGACTCAGCCCTCGGGCGAGCGCGCGATGTGCTGAGCGACATCCAGAACCGGCTCGATGTGACGCAGCGGATGCTCGAGGACGAGGTCTTCGTCGGTGCTGAGCCGATGGAAGGGATCTCGGGGCGAGACATCCTGTCGGAGATCGAGGCGCACTTCGGCGCGGCGGATCGCACGGTGGACATCGCCGCCGCCGGTCGGTGAGCGAGCACCTCGCAGCCTGTCGGCGGCTTCCGTCACGGGCTGCGAGCCGTGGGAGAGGGTCTTTGCCCTCGCAGGGCCGCGGCCGGCCCGGAGTCGACGCCCGTCAGCTGTCGGCGGCAACCTCGCCGATGGACTCGATCTTCCACTCCTGGCCGAACCCGGCGAACTCGACCTGGCGCGGCTGGTCGATCGTCACGTCCAGATCCGGGACACGGATCGAGACCGTGGTTCCGAGCCCGCCCGGACTCGGCTCGACCGACACCACGTCGCCGACCGCCCCGACGTAGCGACCATCGCGTTCGATGTCCTCGGGGTCGTCCGTGGGCGTCCAACGGACCTCCCAGTAGGGCTGACGTTGGAGCCCGAGTTCGATCCGGGTCCCGTCGAGCGAGAGCTGGGCGACCGCGCGCGTCTCGTCCACGCGTCGGATCACGTCGATCGTGGCGTAGCCGAGGACGTGGAGTCCCGGCACCTCGTCGGTGATCCTGCGCCAGGCGAGTTCGGCCTCGAGGACTCCGACCAGTCCGGTGCGGCGTTTGAAGCCCTCACCGAGGCAGCGCTGGAGCGTCTCGGCGTCGGCGCGTCGGACCGCTTCTCGAAACGTCGCGACGGCGTGGGACGGGGTGTCGTAGCGCTCCTGGACCCAGGCCGTGTCGTCCGGTCCGCAGAAGTAGCGTGCGACGCCGCAGCATCCGGGCGCCGATACGATCGCCGCGATGGCGACGAGGGAAACGAGTCGTCCCACGAGGGGCTTCGCGGGCGTGCCCGACATTTCCGGGAGGCTATACTGCGGCGCCCCGTTCGACAAAGCCGCGGTGCCCCGAGGGGCGCCTCTCGTCCCGGATTCGACCCGCCCGCAGCCGACGACCAAGATGATGACGAGCCTCGCTCACCTCCTCTCCCGCAGCTGTCTCGTTGCCCTTCTCTGCGCCGGACTGGGTGCCCAGGAGGGCCAGACCCCGAAGAAGATCTGGGTCGACAAGCCCGAAGTCGACTTGGGGACCCATCTGGAGGGAGAGGTGGCGCACGGTCGCTGGAACTTCCGGAATCCCCAGGACGAGATGCGGCACCTCAAGCACTTCCAGCCGAGCTGCACCTGCACCCGGGCCGAGATCCACATCGGGGATTCGACCTACGTGCTCGAGAACGAGCCGAAGCCCAACAGCATCTTCCGGATGCGCCAGCGCGACGGCGTCACCGAGAAGCAGCAGGTGGACTCGATTCCACTCGAGCCCGGTCAGGAGGGGCACGTCGAGTTCCACATCGACCTCCGCGGCGTCAACGGTCAGAAGGAGGCGACGCTGATGGTCCACACGGACGACAAGGAGACGCCGTTCCTCGCGCTGAAGGCGAAGGCGCTGGCGACGCAGTTCTTCCTGGTCGTGCCGCCGGAGATCAACCTCAACAAGATGAGCTGGAAGGACGAACGCAAGTTCACCGCGCGCATCACGTCGCCGATCCAGCCGGAGTTCAACCTCCTCGAGGTCGTCGGGGAGCTGCCCGACAAGATGAAGGTCGAGTTCCGCAAGGAGGAGCGGAACGGCACGTCGGTCTGGCTGATCGATGGGACCTACGGTCCGAACGTCGACCCGCGCTCCGGAGGCGGCGTCATCACGTTCCGCACCGATGTCCAGGGTCGCACGGTCGACCTGCGCGTCATGGCCTTCGTCGAGGGGCCGCTGCAGGTGCGTCCGGGAGGCTTCGTGCCGTTCGGGATGATCCGGCACGGCCAGGGCGGGGAGAAGGTCGTCGAGTTCGAGCCGAGCGATGACTTCGACCTCCAGATCGAGACGGTGACGTTCAAGAACCTGACGATCGACGCTTCGATGATCAGCCACGAAGTGGTCAAGGAAGGAAAGGTCGTCAAGCTGATCATCCGCGTCTCGAAGGATGCGCCGCGGCGGTTGGTCCGGGGCGACGTGGAGGTGCAGCTGAACCACCCGTCTGCGTCTCTGCAGGAACTCCAGTTCAACGGGTTCGTTCGTTGAGCAGCGGCCGTTCGGCGCTCGAAGCAGCGCTGTCCGCGTCCTGTGGCCTGGGTGACGAGGAACTCGCGAAGGCTCGGGCCTTCTCGTCGTCGCGGGGCGTGCCGATCGAGCGCGCGGTCCTCGCGCTGTCGCTGGCGTCGGAGGACGCGGTCTTCCGGTGCGTCGCGAAGGCCCACGGACTTCCCTACGTCGATGCGACCAAGGCGAAGCCGGGTCCCGAGGTTCTGGCCAAGGTTCCGCAGGACCAGGCCGAGCAGGCGACGGCGCTCCCCGTCCTGATCAAGGACGGGGTTCTGTTCGTGGCGATCGACGATCCGCTGAAGACCTACGTCGCCGACAACTTCTCGTTCTTCGCGGGCTGCGAGGTGCGCTGTGCGATGGCGGCTCCGCAGGCGCTGAAGGAGGCGATGAAACGCGCCTACTCGGGCGGCGGTGCCGGAGCGGGATCCGCGAAGGGTGGATCGAGCGCGCGGGTCGTCGACAAGAAGGGCGGCGGCAGTGTGTCGGCCGTGGACGGCGATCCGGACGGCCCGGTGATCCGGCTCGTCGAGAAGCTGATCGAGGGCGCCGTCGACGAGCGGGCCAGCGACATCCACATCGAACCCTACGAGGGACATGTCCGCGTGCGCTACCGCGTGGATGGCGTGCTCCGTGACCAGCCCCGACTGGATCGCGCGCTCCACGGGCCGTTGACGTCCCGGCTGAAGATCATGGCGTCCATGGACATCGCGGAGCGTCGCAAGCCCCAGGACGGGCGCATCGATGTGCGGGTCCAGGGACGACCGATCGACATCCGCGCCTCGGTCCTGCCGAGCAACCATGGCGAGTCGGTCGTCATGCGTCTGCTCGACAAGGAGAACAGCCTGCGGTCGCTCGAGTCGCTGGGTTTCGTCGGCGAAGACCGCGCGCGCTTCGACGCGGTGATCGAGCGACCCAACGGCATCGTGCTCGTCACAGGTCCGACTGGTTCCGGCAAGACGACGACGCTCTACGCGGCGTTGCGCCAGCTGAACCGTCCGGACGTCAAGATCATCACGGCGGAGGACCCGGTCGAGTTCAACCTCGCCGGGATCAATCAGGCCCAGGTCCGTTCCAACATCGGGCTCACGTTCGCGCGGATCCTGCGGGCGATGCTGCGTCAGGCGCCGAACGTGATCCTGGTCGGTGAAATCCGCGACAAGGAGACGGCGGAGATCGCCGTCCAGGCCGCGCTGACGGGCCACCTGGTGTTCTCGACCCTGCACACCAACGATGCGCCCTCGGCCATCACCCGACTCGTCGACATGGGGGTCAAGCCGTTCCTCGCATCGGCGGCCGTGCAGGCCGTCATGGCGCAGCGCCTCGTGCGGACGCTCTGCACGGCATGCGCGGAGAGCTACCGACCCGAAGCGGCCGAGCTGCGGTTGCTGGGGTTGGACCCGGCGGCCTACCCGGATCTGCAGCTCAAGCGAGCGCGCGGCTGCGAGCGCTGTGATCATGCCGGTTATCGCGGCCGCCTCGGGATCTTCGAGCTGATGATCCTGGACCAGACGCTGCGGGAGATGGTCTTCCGCGGTGAACCGCTCAGCCGTCTGCGTGAGTACGCGCGGACCTCGGGCGGGATGCGGACCCTGACCGAGGATGGAGTCGGGAAGGTCGTGGCCGGCACGACTTCCGTCGAAGAGCTCCTCCGCGTGACGGCTGCGCTCTGACCGTACCTTCGCCCCAAGACCTCTCCATGGCGTGGCGCGCTCCGACGCCGCGCCCGACCCCGATCCTCTGATGCCCGACATCCATTCGCTGATGGAAGCCTGCTACGCGCAGGGTGCGTCCGACCTCCACGTCTCCGTGGCACGTCCTCCGGTCCTCCGGGTCCACGGGCATCTGGTCGAGATCGAAGGTCAACCCGTGCTGACGGGGGCGGACGTCGAGGCGATGGTCGCGTCGATCACCCCCGAGCGGAACATGCGTGAGCTCGAGGAGCTCGGCTCGACGGACTACGGTCTCGCCCACGGGGACAAGTGCCGGTTCCGTGTCAGCGTGCTGACACAGAAGGGCAGCCGCGGGATCGTGATGCGCCAGATCCCGCAGAAGCTCCTGTCGTTCGAGCAGATCGGGCTGCCCGACGCGGTGCGCAATCTGCTCAACCTGCACCGGGGACTGATCCTCGTGACGGGTCCGACGGGCTCCGGCAAGTCGACGACGCTGGCAACGATGATCGATTGGATCAATCGGAACCGCGACGTGCACATCATCACGATCGAGGATCCGATCGAGTACTACCACACGCACCACCTGAGCCAGGTCACGCAGCGCGAGGTGGGCGTCGACACGCCGACCTTCGCGGAGGCGATGCGTCGCGCGCTGCGCCAGGATCCCGACGTCATCCTCCTCGGGGAGATGCGGGACCTGGAGACGACCTCGGCGGCGATCAGTGCCGCCGAGACCGGTCACCTGGTGTTCGGGACGCTCCACACGACCGGGGCCGCGCGCACCGTCGACCGGATCATCGACCAGTACCCGACGGAGCAGCAGGATCAGATCCGTGCACAGCTCGCGATGTCGCTGGTCGCGGTGATCTCGCAGATCCTCATCCCGAGCGCAGACGGCCACGGTCGGGTTGCCGGCTTCGAAGTGATGATCTCGAACCCCGCGATCGAGAATCACATCCGGAAGACCGAGACCTACAAGATCCCGTCGGTGATCCAGACGAGCCGCCGCCAGGGCATGCAGCTGCTCGACGATTCGCTGCTCGAGCTCTACCGCTCGGGTCGGATTCGCCGCGAGGAAGCCCTGGAGCGCTCGTTCGACGCAGCGGCGCTCAGTGCGAAGATGGGTGGGGGCGCCTGAGTTGGCTGCTCGTCGACAGCTGGGGCAAATCCTCAAGGGGCACGGCGCGATCCACGAGGGGCAGCTCCAGGAAGCGCTGATGATCCAGCGCGAGAAGGGCGGCCGCATCGGCGAGATCCTGATCGAGCTCGGTTCGATCGATGCGCGCGACCTCGCGCGGGCACTGGCAGAACAGGCCGGTCTGCACTTCGTCGATCTCTCCGAGGTCCAGCCCGAGTCGAGAGCCATCGAGAAGGTCGATGCCGGCACGGCGCGGGCGTTCACGGTCCTGCCGATTCGGATCGACGGTGGTGTCCTGGAGGTCGCGATCGCCGACCCGCTCAACACGTCGGTTCTGGACGACCTCCACTTCGCGACCGGCATGGAGGTGCGGGGGCTGCTCGGCGACGAGTCGCTGATCCGTGCGGGCCTCGAGCGCCACTACCAGGAGCAGGACCGCGGGGCGCAGGCGAAGCTCAAGGAGCTGGTGGCGGAGCTTTCCCAGGCGGGTTCCAAGCTCGACCTGGAGGACAAGGCGGCGATGGCCTCGGCGGCGCCGGTCGTCAAGCTGCTGAACTACATCCTCTACCAGGCGATCCGCGACAAGGCGTCCGACATCCACCTCGAGCCGTTCGAAGACGACTTCAAGATCCGCTACCGCGTCGACGGGGTGCTCTACGAGCTCGAGGCGCCGCCGTCCCATCTCGCCATCGCGCTGATCTCGCGCGTCAAGGTCATGGCGGACCTCGACATCGCCGAGACCCGGATGCCGCAGGATGGCCGGATCGAGCTGACCGTGGGAGGCCGTCCGGTGGACCTCCGGATCTCGACCCTGCCGACGATGTTCGGCGAGTCCTGCGTGATGCGAGTCCTCGACCGCTCGGTCGTGTCCCTCGACCTCGACAACCTCGGATTCGGTGACGAGGACCGTGGGCAGCTGCGCCAGCTGCTGGGGCTCCCCAACGGGATCGTGCTGGTCACTGGTCCGACCGGTTCGGGCAAGACGACGACGCTCTACGCGATGCTCAACGAAGCGAACCGCGAAGAGGTCAAGGTCATCACGGTCGAGGATCCGGTCGAGTACGACCTGGAGGGGATCGTTCAGGTTCCCGTCAACGAGGAGATCGGCGTCAGCTACGCGCGCGTGCTGCGGACCATCCTGCGTCAGGACCCCGACGTGATCCTCGTCGGTGAGATCCGTGACCGTGACACCGCGCAGACGGCCATCGAGGCGAGTCTGACGGGCCACCTGGTGTTCTCGACGCTCCACACGAACGATGCGCCCTCGGCGATCGCGCGCCTCGTCGACATTGGCGTGGAGCCGTTCCTGATCACCGCCACGCTCCAGGCCGTCGTCGCACAGCGACTGGTCCGGCGGATCTGTCGGTCATGCCGGGTCGAGTTCGAGCCCTCGGACGAGCTGGTGCGCG
>JBEAPQ010000322.1:0-3487 GCA_041164325.1 Planctomycetota bacterium
GAAGGCGGCCGCCGGCCGCGACGGACAAACGGCCGTCACACGGTTCCGGGTCCTCGCTCGGGGCGACCGCACGACGCTGTGCGCCATCGACCTCGAGACCGGGCGCACGCATCAGATCCGCGCGCATCTGGGAGCGCTCGGCCATGCGCTGCTCGGCGACACGCGCTACGGAGCGCGGCCCGTGCGCGCGCTCGGACCGCACCGGTTCGCGCTCCACGCGTGGCGGCTGTCGCTCCGGCACCCGACGACCGGCGAGACGCTGGCCATCGAAGCACCGTGTCCCGCCGACCTCCGAGGGCTGCAACCCGGTCTGCCCGACGAGTCGGACCGCCGGTAGCGCACGCGTCGACTAGAGCTGCTCGAGCAGGCTCTCGGCGAGCGCGCGGAGCGCCTTCCCCTCGCCTTCGAGATTGGCCATCAGAGCGACGGCCGAACGGCGGTCGGGGTCGAGCACGAGGATCGTGCTGACCTGGGGCTGGGCGCCGCTGTGCGAGACGACGCGCGCGCCGGCCTTGCCGCGCACCGTCCAGCCCAACCCGTAGCCGGTCGCTTCGCCGTCGCGCGTCCGCTGGCTCGTCCACATCGCTTCGCGCAGCTCGTCTCCCAAGAGCCGTCCAGCGGCGAGCGCGTGTGCGAAGCGGCACAGGTCGGTCGGCGTGCCGCAGTAGCCGCCGCCCGGGACCTTGTTGGTGACGTCGACGGGGTGGGAGTTCGAGAGCTCGCCCTCGATCCGCCGGTAGCCGCGCGCGCGGTGCGGGACGATCGCCGCCGAGTCGTCGACGACGAGCGTGGTGCAGCCCGCGGGCCCGAGGACGTCGGCGGCGACGATGTCCGCGAACGGACGCGCGAGCACCTGCTCGAGCGCGGCCCCGGCGAGGTTGTAGCCGTAGGTCGAGTAGCGGTAGGTGCTGCCCGGCTCGTGGAGCAGCGGGTCCTCGGCGAAGATCTCGATCGCTCCGGTGACGGACGGGTAGCGGACGTTCGATTCGATCTCACGGCCACGGTAGGCGCGGATGCCGCCGAGGTGCCCGAGGAGCTGGCGCGTCGTCACCGGCCAGCGCTTGGCGGGGAACGCCTCCACGATCTCGTGGACCGGTCGATCGAGGTCGAACGCGCCGCGCTCGACCGCGCGCAGGATCGCGACGGCCGCGATCGGCTTGCTGATCGACGCGAGGCGGAAGACCGTCTCGGCTGTCACCGGCGTCTGGTTCTCGACGTCGGCGAGGCCGAAACCACCCGCCTCGAGCGCGCCGTCGGTGCGAGTGACCGCCCAGCCGATCCCCGGGATGCCCCGCTCCACGCCGCAGGCCGCGACCGCGCCGCCGATGTCGACCCGCGGAGACTGCGCCGGAGCGCGCGGCGCGAACGCGACCAGCGCCGCGAGCGCAGCGACCAGCGCCCACCGGGCACGAGCCGTCATCCGAGGAACTCGATCGCGCCGCCGGGCAGGAAGTACAGGATCAGCATCGTCCCGCCGCGCACGGTCGGCACGTGCGTCGAGTCTGGCGGGTAGACGGTCCAACCCTCCGGGTTCCCGTCGAAGCGCGGTTCGCCGTCGAGCGCGAAGCAGAGGTCGATCTCGCCGTTCGGGTGCCGGTGCTTGGGGCCCGGGTCCTGCATCCAGACCGCGTCGATCGAGAAGCCGCAGCAGTCCTTGGCGACGCGGCCGAACCGGATCGGCCCGGCCTCCTTCGGCAGGAGCCAGCCGGCGGCGGCACCGGCTTCGGCCGCGGCGCGGATACCCGCGCAGAGCGGGCCGTCTGCGGGGACGTGCTCGTCGAGCCAGGCCTTGGCGGCGGTCGGGTCACCGAGGGCCGGGCAGCCCTTCAGGGCCTCGGCGAGCGGCGTGACGAGTGCGAGGAACTGGGCCTGGTCGGTCATCGTGGTTCCGTCCTTGGGTTGGATCAGCGGACGCCGAGCAGGAGCTCGGTGACGAGCTGGTCGAGGCGCTCGTACTGGAGGCCACGCGCGGCGAGCGCCTGGGTGTCGAAGGCGTGGGCGCGCAGCGCCGCCGCACGCTCCTTGGTGTAGGTGCCGAGCAGAGGCATCACGGCCGGGTCCTCGCGGCGGATCTCGGCGAGCAGTCCCTGGATCTCGGCGTCGGCGCGCATCTGCTCGGCCTTGGCGGCGAGGATGCGGTAGGTCCGCATGCAGCCGATCGCGAAGTCGCGGACGCCCGCGGCGTCCTCGGTGCGGTAGGCGTGCGCGTCGAAGTGGAGCGGACCGTCGTAGCCGCAGTCTTCGAGGAAGCGGACGAGGTGGAACGCGCCGCGCAGGTCGCTCGATCCGAACCGGAGGTCCTGGTCGTAGCGCGGTCCCGCCTGGTCGTTCAGATCGATGTGGAACAGCTTGCCGGCATCCCAGGCCTGGGCGACCGCGTGCGTGAAATCGAGGCCCGCCATCCGCTCGTGCGCGACCTCCGGGTTCACGCCAACCATCTCCTTGTGGTCGAGCGTCTCGATGAAGCCGAGCATCGCGCCGGTCGTCGGCAGGAACAGGTCGCCACGCGGCTCGTTGGGCTTGGCCTCGAGCGCGAACTTCAGGTCGTAGCCCTGGTCCTTGCACCAGTGGGTCAGGAAGTTCAGCGCGTCGCGGAACCAGCGGATCGCATCGAGCGGGTCCTTCGACACGTGGCTCTCGACCCCCTCGCGCCCACCCCAGAACACGTAGGTCTCGGCACCGAGCCGGACACCCAGCTCGATCGCGCGCATCGTGCGCTGCAGCGCGTGGGCGCGGACGCCGGGGTCGTTGGCCGTGAACGCGCCGTCCTTGAAGACCGGGTCCGAGAACAGGTTGGTCGTCGCCATCGGCACGCGGAGATCGTGGTCTCGGAGCGCCTTCTCGAAGTCGACGGTGATGCGCTCCCGCGTCGCCGCATCGGCGTCCCGCGGCAGCAGGTCCTCGTCGTGGAGGTTGACGCCGTAGGCCCCCACTCCGGCCAACAGTTCGACGATGGCCGGAGCCGTCAGCGGCGCGCGGACCGGATCACCGAACGGGTCCCGGCCGGGATTGCCGACGGTCCAGAGGCCAAACGTGAAGCGGTGCTCGGGTCGGGGCGTGAAGGCGTCCTGCATGGGCCGGGACGATATACGATCCGCGCGCCCCACCCCACGGACGAACGCACGACGGAATCGTCCGGCGCCCACAGGGCCCGGACCGACGTGCGCGCCGATCGGCACGCGACACCTGCCGTCGCACCGTCGCGGTCGAGCCACAGGGAAAGACCGCAGACTTGTCTCGACCGGCCCGGATGGCCGATCGTTCTGGAACATGGCCGCCCACCCGCACATCGTCGCCCTCCCTGCCCTCCGCCTCGCGTGCCGTCCACTCGATGGCGACGGACAGGACGAGGTCTTCGTGATGGCCGAGGCGGCAGCCATGCTCGCCTACGGGCGGGAACACGGCCGGGTCTCGGCACCTTGGCTCGTCCTCGACGGCGACCGCCGCGAGGTTGCGGTTCCGGTTCCGGCCGGCATCGCCCTCGAGG
>JBEAPQ010000323.1:0-12475 GCA_041164325.1 Planctomycetota bacterium
GGTCCAGGACAGCCCGACCCGAACAGCGCGGTCGTCGGATTCTCGCTCGACAGACCCGCTTGGATCTCGAAGGCCGTCATCGCACGGCCGTAGAGCCGGAAGTCATCGAACTCGAAGTAGCGCGTCATCCGGCTGTCCGACGCACCGAACCCGCCGATCAGGAAGCTCCCTCCCTGGGCGCGGACCGAACCGGCCGGGAAGCGGACCAACGGACCGTCGGGGAAGCCGTTCAGATACCAGGAAGCCGTGCCAGCCTGGTCGTCCACGACCACCGCGTAGTGTTGCCAGCCACTCAGGCTGCCTGGGTCGACTCCGGAGTCGACGCTCGGGACCAGGCCGAAGCCACGGAGTGAGAGGCGACCGCCGGTGTAGTAGCACCGCGCCGAACTCCCGTCGGCGACGCCGAACGCATAGCTGGGCTGGGCCATTCCTGCGTTCACCGTGCGCCGTGACCAGAAGCAGAACGTGAAGGAACCCGTGAGGTCGAGGTTCCAACCGGTGTCGACCACCGCGTCGAACGGGGCGACGTCGTCTGCCCCGAGCGCGCCGTAGCCCGGGTCCTGGGCGCCGAAGAAACTCCGCTGGGGGTCCGCCTGCCAACGGTTGGTCGGCAGCGTCCCGAATGCCGGCGCGATCGTCGTGCTGGCCGTGTTCGCGACCTCGAAACCGCGGGGCTCGTTGAACTGGTATTCGAGGATGTCCGCGCTCTCCACGTTGTTGGTGCCGCCCAGGACCACGACGTAGCTCGACCGGAGGACCGTGTCCTGTCTACCGATCGCGTTGGTGACCGTGAGGGCGACCGTGTAGGAGCCGACGGAGGAGTAGACGTGGCTCGGATTCTGGAGCGTGGAGTCGGTGACTCCATCGCCGTCGAAGTCCCAGGCCCAGATCGTCGGTGAGCCGGACGAGGTGTCGGCGAACTGCACGGTCAGCGGCACGGTCCCGGACGTCGGCGTCGCGTCGAACGAGGCCGTGATCGGATCGACGACGATGAGGTCCTGGACGGTCTTCTGGACGCGCCCGTGCGACGCATCAGAAACGCTCAGCGTCACCGAATAGGTGCCGCCCGCGGTGTAGACGAAGGTCGGATTCTGCGCCGTCGAGTCGGAGGTGCCGTCGCCGTCGAGGTCCCAGAGCCACTGCGTGATGCCGCCCGGATCCGTGGAGCTCGACAGGTCCTGGAACTGGACCGTGAGCGGTGAGGCCCCAGACGTCGGCGTCGCCTCGAACGCCGGGAAGAGCCCGGGCGCGATGTCGTAGCAGAGTTCCAGGTTTGCGATGCGCGCGCCGATCGGGGCGGAGACGAACGGCGCATTGGCTGCCGCGCCCAGGCGCAGCGTCAGGTTCGCGTCCGCGAACGTGCGCAGGGCAGTCGCGCCGTTCGTGTAGGCGTGGGCAGTCCCGCCCGTCGCCACCAGGGCGAGGCCCCAGGTTCCCGGCATGAGCCGCGCGGGCGCAGCGAGCGTACACACCGTCCGCTGGTCGCGCCCGGCCATGGTTCCCGTCGCCAGCCCGAGGCTGGACCACCCCGCCTGGTCCTGTTCACGTCCCGCATAGCCGCCCTCGACCGCGTAGATCTCGAGTCCCACCGGAGCGCCCGGAGCCGCGATCTGCAGATTGCAGACGATGTCCGTCAGGTCGACCGCACGGTGCACGTCCGCATCGAGGAAGACCACTCCCCCGACCGAACCGCCATTGTTGGCCGCGAAGGGTTGGATCGTGGCGAGGCACTGCAACCCGGTCTGGGCCGGGAGAACACACGCGAGCAGAGGGGCTGCGATCAGGGAGAGTGCAGGACGACAGCGCATGACGAGAGGGCTGCAACTCCCCGGAGAGAGCCGCAGTCGGAGGAGGATCGGTCGGCGAGAAGGCTTCGAGCGAGCCTAGCCATGCTCTCCGAGCCTGCGAGCCCCTCGGGCCCCGCAGGTCTCAGTTCGCGACACGCCGCAGGGCGTCCAGTCAGGCATGTCGGGCGAAAGGCCGGGCCGCTGGCGTCCTTGACGGAACAACGGGTCTACCTACACTGGTTGCCCCGCGATTCGGACCTGGCGCAAGGAGCGCTTCCGAGCGCCCGGCCAGACAAACACAAGTCCAATGAACATCATTGTTTGCATCAAGCGGGTCCCCGCGACCGACAGCAAGATCAAGGTCGGCGCGGACGGTCGCTCGATCGACACGACCGGCGTCGACTTCGTGCTGAACCCCTACGACGAGTTCGCGGTCGAGCAGGCTCTCAAGACCAAGGAGCAGCTCGGTGCGGGCCAGGTGACCGTGGTCAGCCTCGGCAGCGCCGACGTCCACAAGGAGCTGCGCTCCTGCCTCGCGATGGGCGCCGACCAGGCCGTGCACCTCGACGATGGGGGCAAGCCGCGCGACGCGCACGCCACGGCCGCGGCGGTCGCCGCATGGCTCCGCACCGTCCCCCACGACGTCGTGTTCTGCGGCAAGCAGGCGGTCGACCATGACGACAGCCAGTTCGCGGGACGGCTGGCCGCGCTGCTGGGTGTGCCGAGCGTCACCGAAGTCGTGTCGCTGGAGCTGACCGACGGTGTCTTCCGCGCCGAGCGCGACATCGAAGGCGCACGCGAAGTCGTCCTCTGCAGCACCCCCTGCGTCGTCTCGACCCAGAAGGGCCTCAACGAGCCGCGGAGCGCGACCCTCAAGGGCATCATGGCCGCCAAGAAGAAGCCGCTCGAGACGGTCGCCGCCGACGTGCCTGCGCCGGGCGTCGAGGTCGTGTCGCTCGAACTCCCGCCCGAACGCAAGGAAGGCAAGATCCTCGGCTCGGTCGACGAGCTGATGGCCGCCCTCCGGACCGAGGCCAAGGTCCTCTGATCCAGCCCCGAACCGCACACGCTGACCCCGGAATCGCCATGTCGAACATCGTCGTGATCGCCGAAGCCCGTTCGGGCCAGGTCAAGAAGCCGAGCCTCGAGGCCATCGGCGCTGCCCGGGCCCTGGCTGGCCAGACAGCGGCCGAAGTCGTCGTCCTCGTCGCGGGCGTAGGCCTCGACGAGGCCAAGAGCGCGCTGGCCGCCGCGGGCGCCCACAAGGTCATCGCCGTCGAAGCCGACGCACTCGGCAGCTACAGCGGCGACGGCTACGCCAGCGCCCTCCACGAACAGCTCACCGCCCTCGCTCCGATCGCCGTCCTGATGCCGCACTCGGCGATGGGCCGCGACCTGATGCCGCGCCTGGCCGCGATGCTCGGCGCCGGCATGGTCAGCGACGCCACTGCGCTGCACTTCGAGGACGGCCGCGTCGGCGCCACCAAGCCGGTCTTCGCCGGCAAGGCCTACCAGAAGTCGTTCGCGAACGGCGGCGCCCCGCTGTGCGCGACGCTGCGGCCGAATGCGTTCGAGCCCGCGAGCGGCGACGGAGCGGAGGTTTCGACGGTCAGCCCGCAGATCGATGCGGCCTCCCTCGGCGCCATCGTCCAGGAAGTCATCGCCGCCGCGAGCGACCGGGTTCCGCTCCAGGAAGCCAAGGTCGTCATCGCCGGCGGCCGGGGCCTGAAGGAGCCCGAGAACTTCAGCATCGTCGAGGATCTCGCCGCCGCATTCGGACCTGGCGTCGCTGCCGTCGGCGCATCCCGCGCCGTGGTCGACGCGGGATGGCGCCCCCACCGCGAGCAGGTCGGCCAAACCGGAAAGGTCGTTGCCCCGACCCTCTACATCGCGATCGGCATCTCCGGCGCGATCCAGCACCTCGCGGGGATGCGAACCTCCCGGTTCATCGTCGCGATCAACAAGGATCCGAACGCCCCGATCTTCAAGGTCGCGGACTACGGGATCGTCGGCGACGCCTTCGAGGTGGTGCCGGCCCTGACGGCCGCCGTCCACGCAGCCGCAACGGCCTGAGGCCTGCCCGGGCGGCGACCCGCCCGGCAATCCTCGCGCGGAGCGAAACCAAGGGCCCTCGACAGTTCGAACCCGGGACGGGCTACACTTCGCCCGCCTGCCCAAGGCACACCTCTCGGGTTCCCCCATGCCCTCGATCCGCTCCGGGCTGCAGGTCCTGACGACGCTCTTCGCCTGCTCCAGCGCCGTCCTTCCCGCACAGTCCATCCCCTGGGCCGTCAGCCTCGACGGCGCCCTGACCGAGGCACGCGAGCGCGGCACGGTCGTCGTCGTCGCCATCCACATGCCCGGCGAGCGGGGCAGCGACGTGATGCGTGAGTCGCACTACCGCGACGCCAAGATCACCGCCCTCGCCAAGGAAACGGTCAACCTGCTGATCGAGGTCGGCCCTGGCCGGGTGCCCGCCGACGAGCGCAAGGTCCGCGAGCGCTACCTCAAGGTCGAGCCGGACGCCCTGGTCGCCGTTCCCCACCACCTGTGGATCAAGCCGGGCGCCGCCGGGGAACCCGGTGAGCTGCTCAGTTCGGTCGCCTACCAGATGACCCCTGGCCAGCTGGAGTGGGCTTGGGCCGACGCGATCCAGAAGGTCCGTCCCGACTTCGAGTGGAAGCCCGACGACCGCGCGCGGGCTCCGGAGTCCCTGCTCTACGGCGAGGCCGAGAAGGAAGGCACCGAGCCGCCCCCGACGCGCGATGAGGTCCGGGAGGCCATCCAGAAGCTCCGCATGGGCTGGGCCGAGCCCAAGTCGATGTTCGAGAACTACCGGACCGTTCTCAGCAGCTCCGAGAAGGAGGCTCTGCAATACGGGCGGACCGAGATGCGCAACCTCAGCGCCTTCCTCAAGCGCCCCGCGATGCGCCTCGTCGCGGACGTGTCGCCACCCGAGTGGCACGAGCTCGCGACCGAGTACCTCGACGACAACGACCCCCGCGTCCGCGAAGAGGCCGCCCGGGCCCTCGAGCGCCTCGCCGTCGACCGCTCGACGCGCGTGCTCCGTTCGATGGAGCCCAAGGAGGAAGACGAGGCGACCCGCGGGCGGATGATCCGCGCGATGGCAGCCTGCGGACCCGCCGACAAGAACGTCGTCCGCCAGCTCGAGAAGATCCTGCGCAAGGACAAGGCCGAAGCCGTCCGCGTCCAGGCCGCCATGGCCATCCAGGTCCTCGAGGATCGGGACGCCGTGACGAAGCTCCTGGGCGTCGCGCTCCAGGACGAGGCCGCACACGTGCGCACCGCAGCCACCTACGTGATCGCAGCCCGTCGCGACGCGGACCTCGCGCAGATGCTGAAGGACGCCCAGGCCGACGAAGGCGACGCCGAGGTCAGCGGTTGGATGGCAACCGCGGGCGAGGTCCTCGAAGGCGGCGATCTGCGCAAGTTCCGCACCTTCCTCGAGAAGGTCGTCCAGGACCGCAAGCCGGGCGACGGCGGCCGCCAGTTCTCGCTCAAGCTCGAGGACTGGATGGAGCGGATGCGCGGCGGCCGGGGTGGCCAGGACGGCGCGAAGGGTGAGCAGCCCGAAGGCGGCGGCGGCCAAGAAGGCAAGGGCGAAGCCGGCGGTCGCGGCGGCGCTGGCGCCGGCCGCCGCCGCGGCGGCGTCTGACCGCGCGCTGGTCTCGGACGCCACGAGCAGCCACGATGTCGCGCCGCGCGGCCTCTCCCCGGCCGGCGGACCGAGACATGAAGATCGTCAACATCGTCGGCGCGCGTCCCAACTTCATGAAGGTGGCCCCGATCATGGCCGCCTACGCGAAGGAGCCCTCGATCGAGCCGCTGCTCGTCCACACCGGACAGCACTACGACGAGCGGATGAGCGACCTGTTCTTCCGCGAGCTCGGTCTGCCTCGACCCGACATCAACCTCGAGGTCGGCTCCGGCAGCCACGCCAAGCAGACCGCCGAGGTCATGGTCCGCTTCGAGCCGGTCCTGCTCGAGCACAAGCCGGACGCACTGCTCGTCGTCGGCGACGTCAACAGCACGATCGCGTGCGGGCTCGTCGCCGTGAAGCTCGGCATCAAGCTGATCCACGTCGAGGCCGGCCTGCGGAGCTTCGACCGCGGGATGCCCGAGGAGATCAACCGCGTGCTGACCGACTCGATCTCGGACCTGCTGTTCTGCACCGAGCAGAGCGGCATGGACAACCTCGCGCGTGAGGGCGTCGATCCGGCCCGTTGCTTCATGGTCGGCAACTGCATGGTCGACACGCTCCTCCTGAACCTCGAGAAGGCGCGGGCCTCGGACGTGCTCGCCCGCGAGGGTCTCGAAGAACGCGGCTACGTCGTCGTCACGCTGCACCGGCCTTCCAACGTCGACAGCGACGAGAGCCTGAGCCGCATCCTCGACGCGCTCGAGGTCGTCCAGAAGGACTACCCGATCGTGTTCCCGGTCCACCCGCGCACCCGCCAGCGGATGCTCGGCGACTCCCTCCGCCCACGCGTCGAGGCGATGCCGAACCTCCGCCTGCTGGAGCCGCAGGGCTACCTGGACTTCGTGCGTCTCTGTGACGCGGCCCGCCTCGTGCTGACCGACTCGGGCGGCATCCAGGAGGAAACGACGATCATGGGCGTCCCGTGCCTGACGATGCGGGAGAACACCGAGCGGCCGATCACCTGTGAGGTCGGGACCAACCAGCTGGTCGGTGGCGATCCGGCCAACATCCTCGAGGCCTACCGCAAGGTTCTGTCGGGTGAGGCGGGCCAGGGCTCGATCCCACCGCTCTGGGACGGCAAGGCTGCCGAGCGCATCGTGCCGATCCTGCTCGAGCACCTCTGACGGGGCGATGCGCCGCGGTGCCGACGGATGTCGGCCCGGCGATCACGCATCGGGCGGCAGCGCACGGACCCAACTTCCGTACATCGGGTTCGGCAGCACGAACCAGGTCTCCCCGAACGCCTCGGGACCTTCGGCCGGGAAGTCGCCGCGGTCATCGCCGACGTAGAGGACGACGGAGTGCGTGCGCGCGACGGCCGCACGTCGGGACGCTTTCGCGCTGCCTTCCCAGCCAGCACGCTCCCCACGCGTCAGCACGGCATCGAAGCCTGCATCACCGTCGTCCTGGAGCGGGAAACCGAGCGCGCGCAGGTTGTCGCGCGTGGCAGCCTCTTCGGCCGCGGTCCGGTTGGTGACGTAGAAGACCGTGACGCCGAGCTCGGCCGCCGTGCGTGCGAACGCCACGGCACCGGGGATCGGCGGCGCCGCGCGCTCCTCGACCCAGGCCGACCACGTCTGCGGTTGGAACGACTCGCCGCGGGCGACCAGCCCTGCGTTGTAGCTGCTGTTGTCGAGCACGGTCTCGTCGACGTCGACGACGACGGCCAGGGGCCGGGAATCGCTCGCGCGTGCCGACGCGGCCTCGTGTCGGAGCGCCGTCGTCGCGGCACGGTAGGCCTGCTCACA
This sequence comes from Planctomycetota bacterium, assembly GCA_041164325.1. Taxonomy (GTDB): domain Bacteria; phylum Planctomycetota; class UBA1135; order UBA1135; family UBA2386; genus JAQCBR01. Next base: position 7,257 of record JBEAPQ010000323.1, read on the forward strand.
GAGGGCGATCCGCTCCGGCGCGTGGCGGACCCAGGCGATGGCGAGGCGTCCGTGTTCGGGGCGCAGCCCCGTGTCGGCGACGGAGCAGGCCGCCGAGAAGGCGAGAGGGAGAACGGTGAGCAGGCGGGCGATCACAGCCGCACGAGGCTAGCGCGAAGGCCGCGATGGAACGCGGTGCTTCGGTGGCGACCCGGGCTTTCTTATGGTTCCTCCGATTCCCCTGCCGGGGACCTTCGCCATGGAACGATTCGGCACGCTTCTGTCCTTCGTGGTCTTCACCGGCCTCGTCGCCTTCCTGACCTGGCGCCTGACCCGGGGGCGAGGCACATCGGACAGCTCGACCGGCTACTTCTTGGCCGGGCGCGCGCTGACCGGGGGCTACATCGCCGGCTCGCTGATGCTGACGAACCTGTCCACCGAGCAGCTGGTCGGGCTCAACGGCGCCGCGTTCAAGGACGGCATCTGCGTGATGGCCTGGGAGGTCGTCGCCGCGCTGTCCCTCGTGCTGATGGCGCTGTGGTTCCTGCCGCGCTACCTGCGCAGCGGCATCGCGACCGTGCCCCAGCTGCTCGAGTCGCGTTTCGACGGGACGACGCGGCTGATCACCACCCTGATCTTCGTCGTCGCCTACGCCGCGATCCTGCTGCCGATGATCCTCTACACGGGGGCGACCGGTCTGATCGGCGTGCTCGACATGGGCGCGCTGACCGGCATCGAGGACCAGACGACCCTGCTCTGGCTGACGACGTGGCTGATCGGCCTGCTCGGCTCGGTCTACGCGATCTTCGGCGGGCTGCGCAGCGTCGCCGTCTCGGACACGCTCAACGGCTTCGGCCTGCTCGTGGGCGGCGTGATGATCACCGTCTACGGCCTTTCGCACATCGGTGGAGGCGACGTCCTCGGCGCGCTGGCGACCGTGCGCGACGCGCACCCCGAGAAGTTCAATTCGATCGGTGGGCCGGGGCAGTCGGTGCCGTTCGGCACGCTGTTCACCGGCGTCCTCCTGCTGAACCTGTTCTACTGGACGACGAACCAGCAGATCATCCAGCGCACGTTCGCCGCGAGCAGTCTCGCCGAGAGCCAGCGCGGCGTGCTGCTGGCCGGGTTCCTGAAGGTGCTGGCCCCGGTGATCCTCGTGCTGCCGGGCATCCTGGCGTTCCACCTGTTCGCGGACGACGGCGTTGCTCCGGACGAAGCCTACGGACGGCTCGTCGCCGAAGTCCTGCCGCAGCCGCTGGTCGGGTTCTTCGCGGCCGTCCTCGTCGGGGCGATCCTGTCGTCGTTCAACTCGGCGCTGCAGAGCACGGCGACGCTGTTCAGCCTCGGGGTCTACCAGCACTTCGCGCACACCGAAGACCAGACCCGCACGATCCGCACCGGCAAGATCTGTGGCGGCGTGGTGGCCGTCGCCGCGATGTGCACCGCACCCCTGCTCGCGGGCCAGGAGAGCATCTTCGGCTACCTGCAGAAGCTGAACGGGATCTACTTCATCCCGATCTTCGCCGTCGTCCTCGTCGGCCTGACCGCGCGGCGCGTGCCGGCGATCGCCGCCAAGGTCGTGTTGATCGGCGGGCCTGTCCTGATCGGCGTCGGCTACTTCGGCTTCGACGCCGGCAGCGGCCCCTTCGGCATGCACGAGTTCCACTTCCTGGGGGCCGTCTTCGCGACCCTCGTCGCCGTCATGCTCGGCTTCGGCGCCGTGGCGCCCCAGGCCAAGCCCTGGGAGCACGTGCACACGGGTGAGGTGGACCTGACGCCCTGGCGGCTCGCGCGGCCCGTCGCGATCACGCTCTGCGTGCTGGTCCTGCTGCTCTACGTCGGCTTCGCCGACTTCGGGGTGCTCTAGGCGCGGTCACCGGCGAGGCGCCGCAGCAGCGGCGCGAAGCTCGCCGCCGGCTCGTAGGCCGCAACCGGTGGACGATCCGCGGGGCGTCCGTGGGACACGAGAGCCTCGAGCCACGCCGCCGCGCGGTCCGGCTCCTCGTGGGTGAAGCAGGCGTCGGCGCCCGACGTGTCCGCGACGATGTTCCACGCATCGCCGCGATCGCCGAAGAACAGGACCGGGCGGGCGGCCATCAGGTAGTCGTAGAGCTTGCCCGGCACGAAGATCTGGTCGGCGGGATCCGGGCTGTTGACGAGGACGAGCGCGTCGCAGGCTGCCATCGTCCGCAGCGCGTCGCCGTAGCCGAGGAAGTCGTGGCGGGTGACGCGCGCGGCCACCTGAGGGGTGGCCGCGGCGAGGTCCTCGGCGAGCAGTGAGGCCGAGCCCGCAGCGTCACACCAGACGTGGACGTGCAGTTCTGCCAGCTGTCGCGCGTCGAGCCGTGCCATCGCATCGAGCAGCTGGCGGAGCCGCCGCTTGGGGAAGATCGTCCCGAAGAAGCCGAGGTGCAGGCCTGGTCCCAGGTCGACGGCGGGCCCGAGACCGAGGATCTGCGCCCCCAGTTCGTGGTCCGCCGCGTTGCGCACGACTTCGACCGGCAGCCCCTCGAAGCCGTCGAACGTCTTCAGGAACGAATCGAGGGCGTCTGCCGTGTTGACCGACAGAGCCTCGGCCCCGGCGAGCAGGCGCCGCTCGCGGGCCTGGACCCGCGCGCGCATCCGCTCGGTCTTCCGGTCCCGCCACGTGTTGCCGGACAGCAGGTCGCGGTAGTCGACGAGGACACGGACGCCCGGGCACCGGCGGCGCAGCGCCGGGATGCACTCGAGCTGCCCGTGGGGACCGCAGCACAGGAGGACCGCATCGATCCCTTCCTGCCGCACGATGCCCGGAAGCTCCCGCACGAGGCGTCTCGACCACTCGACGTGGCGGTCGAGGACCGGCCACCAGTCGGGCAGCGTGAAGATCAGCGTCCGCACCACCTTCTCGACGAAGCCGTTCGCCGTGCGGTCGACGAGATTCACCCCGCCGAGACCGTGGACGCGGACTCCGGGCGGCGTGACGGCCGCCAGCGTCTCGTCGACCCGGTCCAGCGCGCGCGGATCGAGCGTCACCCAATGCACGTCATGGCCGGCCGCGCGCAGCGCCCGCGTCATCCGGATGACCCGGTGCGAGGCCACGGCCGGCTGCGGCGGGGCGAAGTAGCTGACGATCGCGATCTTCACGGCTGGAGCGGTGCAGGCGGAGCGGCGTCGATGCTCCGGCATGACCGGATGTGCGCGCAGGGCGCCCCTCGATGTGTCCGAACGGGACGCCGAAAGGTGCGCTGGCCCCAGGTCGGTTCCACACCGGGAGACTACCGTGCCGATAGGTCGACCAGATGTCGATCGGGCGTCCAAGCCCCCTCTCATGAGCCTTCTCCGGACCGTCACCCGAAACGTCCTCAGCAACTGGGCGGGCTACGTCGTCAGCGCGGCGGTCGCCTATGCGCTGACGCCGTTCGTGATCGAGAAGCTCGGGCCCTCGGCCTGGGGCGTCTGGGGGATGCTCGTCGCGGTCACCGGCTACTACAGCCTGCTCGACCTCGGGGTCCGATCGGCGGTGTCCCAGTACGTCACCCGCTACTGGGCCAGCGGCGACATCGCGGGCGTGTCGCGGACGATGAGCACGGCCTTCGGGATCCTGCTCGGGATCTCGGCCGCCGTCGTGCCGATCACCCTGGTCATCGCGTGGCTCGCCCCGGACTTGTTCCATCTGGAAGGTGTCGACGACCGGACCGCGCAGCTGACGTTCATGGTCATCGGCATCGGCGTGGCCATCGACCTGCCGCTGAAGATCTTCCAGTCGGCGACGTACGCACGGCAGCGCTTCGACATCGCGAATGCGGTCGGGATCACCCAGCGGCTCGCCTCTGCATACCTGACCTACGTCGTTCTCGATCTCGGCTACGACCTGGTGGTCCTGTCGTTCGTGCACGTCGGCTCGAACATCCTCGGCAACCTGATCCGCATCGCCATCGCGTTCCAGATGCTGCCGGGACTGCAGCTGGGCCGTGCGCACTGGTGCAGGGGTTCGGTCCGTGAGCTGTTCGCGTTCGGATCGTTCAACGTGCTGGTGAACGCCGCCGACCTCATCCAGATCCAGGGGTTCGCGGTCATCATCCCGATCATCCTGACGGACACGGCGCTCGCGTACTTCAACGCGGGTGCGATCGCGATCCCCTACATGCTCAACATCGTCAACGCGATCGCGTGGACGCTGACGCCGCAGGCGACCGCAGCCGACGCGCGCGGAGACACGGAAGGGCTCCGCCATCTGTGGCTCGTCGGGAGCCGTGCCGTCACGACGTTCGCCGCGGTCTTCGCAGCCGGCTTCGTGTTCCTGGGCACCGACTTCCTCCGGATCTGGCTCGGCGACGAGTTCGTGTCCGGTGAAGAGTTCGTGTCGAGCGGCGTGATCCTCGGGCTGCTGGCGATCGGAACCCTGCTCCGCTGCTCGGTGTCGACCGCCAAGCAGGTCTGCTTCGGCCTGCGCGAAGTGAAGTTCCTGTCCCGCGTGACGATGCTCGAGGCCGTCGTCAACCTCGTGCTGACCATCGTGCTGACGTGGCAGATGGGCATCCTCGGTGCTGCGATCGCCGGCGTGGTCGCCGTCACGGTCACCCAGGTCTGGATGCTGCCGCGCTTCGTCGCGAAGCGACTCGACGCGCCGATCCTGTCGTTCGTCGCAGCCGTCCCCTGGCCGCCGCTGCTCGTCTTCGCAACCGTCGGAACGCTCGCGTCCCTCGCGCAGGGCTGGGACATCGGCGACTCCATGGGAGCTTTCCTGATGAAGGCCTTGGCCATCGGCATTCCCGCCCTCTTCGTCGGCGCGGCCTACGGCACGACGCCGCAGGAGAAGCAGAGGCTGCTCCGATCGCTGCGCAAGGTGGCCTGACGGGCCGAACCCTCGAGGAAGCGGTTCCCCCTTGCTGCCAGCGCGTGCGCGCGGACACTCCGCGCGTGACCGCGCTCCCCACTCCACCGGACGAGTTCCGCCGACTCGGGCACCAGCTCGTCGATCTGCTGTCGGACCATCTCGACGCGGCACGCAGTCGGGACGAGACGCTCCCCGTCCTGCCCGGCACCAGCCCCGCCGCGCAGCTCGCTGCCTGGAACGACCGCTTCGACGGCGGCGCCGACCCCATCGCGCTGTGGGGTGCCGTCGTGGACCGCGCCCACCACCTCCACCACCCCCGCTCGGTCGGCCACCAGGTCTCGCCTCCGCATCCGGTCGCAGCCCTGACCGACCTGCTCGCGAACACGCTCAACAACAGCGCCGCGATCTACGAGATGGGGCC
>JBEAPQ010000324.1:0-5508 GCA_041164325.1 Planctomycetota bacterium
GACCTCCACACGATCCGGAAGTGCTCCGCGCGGCTCCACAGGCCGTACAGGCCCGCGGTCGCGACGATCGTCGTGCACAACAGCGCGAGACCTCGGGCCATCGCCCGCTCGTCGCGCGAACCGGGGTTCCAGAGCAGGCAGAGACAGGCGCCGAACAGCATCGCCGGGACGATGTTGGGACCGAGCACGTAGAGTTCGGACGCGGTCCGCATGGGAAGGGTCGCGGAGATGCTCATCGCCGCGGCCGCGGCCACGAATCCGAACGCGCCGAACGCCACGCCCCTCGGCAGGCGCGACGACAGCACAGAGAAGCCGGCGACGACGAGCGCCATGAACGCGCAGGCCGCCGCGCTCGCGACCGACGCGAGCCGCAGCGCGAGGCTCGCGTCCTCGTCGGCGATCAGGTGCGTCGGCCCGGGTCCGAAGCCGGCCCCGAGCGAGACGAGCGCGTTGAGCACGATGTTCATGCCGAAGACCGCCTGGTAGCGGCCCTCTTCCCCCGGGGCGGCGTCCGCGAATCGCTCGCCCAGCGAGGTCGTGGCGAAGCGGATCGCGATGTGGACGACACCCACCAGGATCACGGGCGCCAGGGGCGCGAGCAGCACCGCGCCGCGCCGGAGCCCGCCACGGGCGAGCAGGGCCGCCGCCACCGCGAGCATCACGCCGAGGCCGAGGCTCCAGCCGTAGAAGGACTCCTTCACGTTCACGCCGACGAGAAAGGCGAGTGCGAGGAAGGCCGTCTCGCGCCACGCGACTCGGCCCTCGCGCGCACGCTCGACCGCGTGCCAGCATGCGATCGTCGACCACGCGCCCAGCGCCGCGATCCACGTCTGCGAGCACGTGTCCATCTGCCAGACGCTGCAGGTCGTCGGAGCCGTGCAGGCGGCGAAGAGCAAGGCGGGCAGGTACGCCCGCGGAAGGCCCGGCAGGCAGATCGCGCACAGCCGCGCGAGTCCGAGCAGGAAGCAGAGCAGCCCCGCGGCCTGGATCGGGAGCGCCGGCCAGGCCGTGAGTCCGACCGGATCGGCGAAGTGTCCGACGAGCACCTCGAGGGGCCGGAAGCTGGGGCTCTCGAACCACGCGTAGGAGACCGCCTCCGCCAGGGTCCCCTCCTGATACGCCGCGCGGACGAACGCGATGTCGTCGTTCGCGACGCGGAATCCAGCCACCAGCGGCCAGGCCATGAGCGCGAGGGTCAGCAGCGCGGCGAACGGAAGGGGGCGCAGGAGTCGCGGCGTGTCCTGGGTCTGCATCGTGGGGTCCTCGATGCGGCGGTCCTCGCGACCGGCGCGCGAGGCGGTCTATCGGCGAACCGCTTCCCCGATCGGCAATCTGCGGCCTCCGACGAGGCGGCCGGGGCGACATGCAGACGGCCCCCGGCGTGGACGCCGGGGGCCGTCGATCGGTTCGATGAGGACGCCGCCTCGGCGACGCCCGTCCGGACCCGAGCCTGGCTCAGTAGTCCATGTCGGCGCCGGCGCCCGCGGGGGCCTTCGCCTTCTTCTCCTTGATCTCGGTGATCGCGCAGTCGGTCGTCAGGAGGAGGCCTGCGATCGACGCCGCGTTCTGGAGGGCGACGCGCTCGACCTTGGTCGGAACGATGATGCCCGAGGCGACGAGGTCCTCGTACTTGTGGGTCGCGGCGTTGAAGCCGAAGGTCGGGTCGTTCGACTCCTCGATCTTCTGCGCCACGATCGAGCCGTCGAGGCCGCAGTTGGCCGCGATCTGCTTGGCGGGCGCGGCGAGCGCGCGCCAGACGATGTCGACGCCGACCGACTCGTCGTCGGAGAGGCCCTTCTTGAGCTTCTCGAGCGCCTTGCGCGCGCGGATGACGCTGGCGCCGCCGCCCGGGAGGATGCCCTCCTCGACGGCCGCGCGGCAGGCGTGGAGCGCGTCCTCGACGCGCGCCTTCTTCTCCTTCATCTCGACCTCGGTCGCCGCGCCCACGTTGATCTGGGCGACGCCGCCCGAGAGCTTGGCGAGGCGCTCCTGGAGCTTCTCGCGGTCGTAGTCGCTGGTCGTGCCCTCGATCTGCGCCTTGATCTGCTCGATGCGGCCCTGGATGTCCTTCGTCTTGCCGGCGCCCTCGACGATGGTGCAGTTGTCCTTGTCGACGGCGACCTTCTTGGCGCGGCCGAGGTCGGTCAGCGCGAGGTTCTCGAGCTGGATGCCGAGCTCCTCCATGATCGCGGTGCCGCCGGTGAGGACGGCGAGGTCCTGCAGCATCTCCTTGCGCCGGTCGCCGAAGCCCGGCGCCTTGACGGCGCAGACCTTGAGGACGCCGCGGAGCTTGTTCACGACGAGGGTCGCGAGCGCCTCGCCGTCGATGTCCTCGGCGACGATGAGGAGGCTCTTGCCGCTCTCGGCGATCTTGCCGAGGATCGGGAGGAAGTCCTTCGCGGCCGAGATCTTCTTCTCGTAGATGAGGACGAAGCAGTCCTCGAGCACGCACTCCATGTTGGCGGGGTTCGTGACGAAGTGCGGGCTGAGGTAGCCCTTGTCGAACTGCATGCCCTCGAGGAGCTCGACGTGGGTGTCGAGGCTCTTGCCCTCCTCGACCGTGATCACGCCGTCCTTGCCGACCTTGTCCATGGCCTCGGCGATGATCTTGCCGATCTCCATGTCCTGGTTCGCGCTGCACGCGCCGACCTGGGCGATCTCCTTCGAGCCCGAGACCTTCTTCGAGGCCTTGCGGAGCTCCTCGACGATCGTCGCGACGGCCTTGTCGATGCCGCGCTTCACCGAGTTCGCGTTGGCGCCGGCGGTGATGTTGCGGAGACCCTCCTGGAAGATGGCCTCGGCGTAGACGGTCGCGGTGGTCGTGCCGTCGCCCGCGTCCTTCGACGCCTTCGACGCGACCTCCTTCACCATCTGCGCGCCCCTGTTCTCGTAGGGATCCTCGAGCTCGATCTCCTTGGCGACGGTGACGCCGTCCTTGGTGACGGTCGGGGCGCCGAAGGACTTCTCGAGGACGACGACGCGGCCCGAGGGGCCGAGCGTGACCTTGACGGCCTTCGCGAGCTTCTGCACGCCGCGGAGGATGCGCTCGCGGGCGTCGGTGTCGAATGCGATCTGCTTTGCTGCCATGGTGGTTCTCTTCTTTCGATGCGCCGGAGCGCGCGTGGATGCGTGGAGGATGTTCAGGGACTTCGTCGCCGGCGGGAGCGGCCGCAGCCGCGACCGCTCGCGCCTCGGCTAGCCGATCTCGAGCCAGGCCACCCGCTCGGCGTCCACGATGTAGACGTGCGAGCCGTCGGTGACCTTCACGAGCCCGTCCGACTCGCAGGGGATGAGCATCGCCCGCTTCACGATGCAGCTCGCCGCGTGATCGAACTCGATCCGCAGATCGCGCTGCCCGTTGAGCTCGCCGAGGGCGAGCCGGAGATTGTCGGGGGAGATGGCCATCGGGTCCGGAGGGGTCGACGGGTTCAGTCGATGACGCCGAGGATGTCCTCCTCGGTCATGATGAGGTAGGCCTCGCCGTCGATCTTGATCTCGGTGCCGGCGTAGGACGTGAAGATCACGCTGTCGCCCTTCTTGACGGTGAACGGCGTGACCTTGCCGTTGTCCTTCGAGCGGTGGCCGTCGCCGACGGCGACGATCCTGCCATGCTTGGGCTTCTCCTTGCTCGACTCGGGGAGGAAGATGCCGCTCTCGGTCTTGGTGGCGGCTTCGTCGCGCTTCACGAGGATCTTGTCGCCGAGGGGACGGAACTTCATGGTGTGCTCCTTCTCTTTCTGTCCGGTGGAATGGGTGCGTTCGTGGCTTTCGGTGTTCTCGATCATGCGCGGGGGGCGGCTCCGAGCGCCGCCGGCCCGCGCGTGGTCCCCGGGCCCGCGCTCATGCGGCGGGCCAGTGGTCTCTGTAGTGCCGTCGCACGACGCGCTCGAGCGCCTGCAGCATGCTCTCGACGGGCACAGGGTCGTCGAGCACGGTGAAGGCGCCGTCGCGCAGGGCTTCGGCGAGGGTTCGGGTGCTCTCGGCGGGATCGACCTGCCGCGGACGCACGACGATGGTCGGCGGCGGCTGATCGAGCCGGCGGAGGAGCTGCAGGACGCGAGGACCCGCGGGGGCCGACCGGACGGGCGCGGCGCCCGCCGTCGTGCGGCGCGTCGGATGCATGGGGATCGACAGGTCGATCACCGCGATGTGGACGTGGGCGCGGCGGATGACCTCCGAGGCCTCGTCGCCGCTCTCGGCGCGATAGCACTGGATGCCGATCCGGTCGAGCAGGATGGGCAGCTGGTCCGCGAACTCGTGCTCGCGCCAGCCGCCGTAGGTGAGCAGCAGGTTCAGGCGGCGCGACGGCGCGGCGCCACCACCGGCCGTGCCGGAGGGGACATCGTGGTCGACGCTGTGAAGCCTGAGCCGCATCGGATCTCCGCCTGAGGGTCGCGCCGCCGATTGCGCGCGCGAGGGCCGCGGCGATGCAACGGGTGTGCCAACGAACCCGTCTGGACGGGCTCGATGTCGAGGGGTCCGGCAGGGCCGACGGGCGGCCGCGTGACGAGTGGATCTGGACAGGATGTTCGTCGCAAGACCATTTATCGAAGGCACTTGCGAACTGAAAGGCCCCGAGCAAGGCGTCCCTCCCACCAGGGGGCGCGCGGGGCGGTCGACTGCGCCGCGCGACGGGGCCCCGGTCGCGGCCTGCCAACTTGGCACTCGCGCGCGCGGACACCGTGCGGTCGTGGAATCGCGACGGCCTGCGGGCGCAGGCGCCGCCTGCCCGATAGAGAATGCCCCGTCCGTTCCCGGTCCGCTCGCGCGGCCGTCCGCCTCTCGCCGCTGGAATCCACCGATGGCCATCCGCATCGCCGACCTCTTCAAGGACCACGCCACCCACCTCGGCTCGACCGTCACGGTCCAGGGCTGGGTCCGCACCCGCCGCGACTCGAAGGCGGGGATCTCGTTCGTGGCCGTCACCGACGGCAGCTGCTTCGACGCCGTGCAGGCGGTCGTCCCGAACACGCTCGCGAACTACGAGTCGGAGATCCTCCGGCTCACCGCGGGCGCGTCGCTCGAGGTGACGGGCATCGTGGTCGCGAGCCAGGGGAAGGGCCAGTCGGTCGAGCTGCAGGCGACCGAGGTCCGCGTGCTCGGATTCGTCGACGACCCCGACACCTATCCGATCTCGCCCAAGCAGCACTCGTTCGAGTACCTGCGCGAGGTCGCGCACCTGCGCGCGCGCACGAACACCTTCGGCGCGGTCGCGCGCGTGCGGCACTGCCTCGCGCAGGCGGTCCACCGCTTCTTCTCCGACGAGGGCTTCCTCTGGGTGCACACGCCCGTCATCACGGGCAGCGACTGCGAGGGCGCGGGGCAGATGTTCCGCGTGTCGACGCTCGACATGCTGAACCCGCCGAAGACGCCCGACGGAAAGGTCGACTACACGCAGGACTTCTTCGGCCGCGAGACGAACCTCACGGTGTCGGGTCAGCTCAACGTGGAGACCTGGTGCATGGCGCTCTCGAAGGTCTACACCTTCGGACCGACCTTCCGCGCGGA
>JBEAPQ010000325.1:0-17109 GCA_041164325.1 Planctomycetota bacterium
TCTTCTTGCTGGAATCTCGGCGCGACGATGTGCTGACAGCGCTGCTCGTGCGTCAGCGAGGCCTCTCCATCCCGCCGGTCGCACGCGCCATGAGCGGGGACGACGGCGCCTTCGAACTCCGCGTGCGTCGCGTCGCGCCCGGCGGCTACGAGATCCACGTGCTGTCCGCGGAGCATCCGGACCACGTCATCCCCAACCTGACGGGCTTTCGAGAGCGGCTCGTCGACGTCGGCTCCGTCCGCCTCCCGGACAGCTGCTCGATCTCCGGCTCCGTCACCGTGCTCGGCAGCCCCGGGTTTCCGATCGCCGATGCGATCGTCACGCTCCGCCCCGCGGGCATCGTCCCGCAGTTCGGGACGCCGCCCGGAAGGGAGGACGGCATCACGGTGCGGACCGACGCCGCAGGCAACTTCCGGTTCGACCACGTGGCCGAGGGCTTGGTCACGGTGCGTGCGGTCGCGCCCGGGTTCGCGGCGGTCGAACAGCGGGCCCTCGAAGTGCGCCCCATCCACGCCGAGCCGAAGCCCCTGCGGTTCGAGCTGCCGCGTGGGGCTTCGATCTCCGGGGACGTGCGGGCGCAGGACGGGTCGCCGATCCCCGGGGCGCGCATCGAGGCGCTCCACCTGGCGTCGCGGGAGCCCTTCCAGGCGATCGGACGGTCGCGCGGAGATGGGACCTTCGAGGTCCTCGGGCTCCTCGAGGGCCCCTACCTGCTCCGCGTCGAGGCCCAGGGCTTCATCGGAACGGAACGCAAGCCGGTCGCGAGCGGGGCACGCAACGAGCGGTTCGATCTGCTGGAGAAAGGCAGCGTCCGACTGGAGGTGCGCGGTCAGGGCGTGCCCCCTCCGCAGTTCGACGCGCTCGTGCGCGGCTATGACGCCGAGCACGACGCGCTGCGCGCCGTCCAGGACGCCCAGGTCCAACCGTTCCTGCGCAAGGACCTCGACGGGGACGGCACGTGCGTATTGCGCGGGCTGGACCCGGGCACCTACGTCATCCAGGTCGACGCACCCGGCTTCGCGCGCGGGTTCTCCGCGCCGTTCGCCGTCCAGGCCGGGGAGACCGACGTGCCCGTCCTGGTCGAGCTCGGTCCCGGCGGCACGCTCGTCGGCCGGTGTTTCGACGAGCGAGGAGGACCGCTCGCCGGAGTCACGGTCGAGACGGTCGCCGCCTTCGCCGACGAGAGTCCACTGATGGAGATCCTTGGCACGGCGATCCCGATGCGGACGACGTCCGCCGAGACGCAGACGGGCGCGGACGGCCGGTTCCTGCTCCGGACCCTGGCGCCCGGCGAGTATCGACTCCGGTTCCGCGCCCCCGACCGCGCCGGCACGTCTCGATCCGGGATCCTCGTCGTGGACGGCCGCCAACTGGACATCGGGCCCGTCACGCTCGTCCGCGGCGCGCGGATCGAGGGAACGGTGCGCGTCGACGGCGCCCTCGCGGGCCAGATCAAGATCTCGATCACGAGCCTCGAAGCCCGACCCGACCAGCCCACCGTGCACGCCACGGCCGTATCGGACGACCAGGGGCGATTCACGCTCGACCGTCGCCTCCCCCCTGGCCGATACCAGGGACAAGCGGCGCGACAGACCCTTCCCAACCCGATCCTCCAGGTCATGGACTACCAGAAGTCCCGGCAGGAGTTCGGGATCGCCGTGGGACAGGAGTCGCACGAACTGCACTTCACGCTGACCAGCGGCTGAGCGCCGCCTCGAACGATCCATGAACTCAGGACTCAAGATCCTCCTCGTGCTCGCCGTCCTCGGCGCCGTGGGCTTCGCTCTGTTGAGCAGCTTCGGCGGCGGCGGCGACGCGCCGTTCACTCCGGTCGCCCCGATCGAGACGGGCCCCGAGGAACCGCGCGGGGACACCCAGCCGGTGGTCCCGGTCGAAGCGCCCATCCAGCCCGTGTCGGGAGCAGGCGCCGACGAGAACGTCAACCGCGCGGCCTTGGACGAACGGGGGCGCTCCCAGGAGGACGCCGACCAGGGCGTCGAGGGACGCGTCGTCGATGCGTTCGGCGTGCCGGTCGTCGACGCCGAGTGCTTCCTGTTCGAGGGCCACGGCAACAACCTCTTCGCCGCGATGATGATGGCGAACCGGGGCGTGATCCAACCGCCGCTCGCCTCGACGCTGTCGGCGACGGACGGCACGTTCCGACTCGGAGTCGGCAATCCGCAGGCGGGCAAGACCTACGAACTCCGCATCCTCAGCGGCCGCCATGCCGACCACACGGCACCGAACCTGACCGTGTTCGAGGGCAAGTGGTACGACGCGGGCACGATCCAGCTGAAGCAGGGCATCATCGTCCAGGGACGCGTGACGGACGCGGAGACCGGTGCGGCCATCCCGGGAGCCACCGTCGTCGTGAAGCCGACCAACTCGACGATGGTCCTCGCGATCACCCCGGGACGTGAAGACGGCATCGCGATCCAGACCGATGCCTACGGCCAGTTCCGCCTCGAGAACGCGACCCCCGGCATCGCCACGGTCGCGGCCTACGCGCCGGGTCACGCGCGCGTCGAACGCGTCAACCAGAGCATCCGGGCCGAGGAAGAGAACCGCTACGAGTTCGAGCTCCCGCCCGGCAAGGCGATCGCCGGCGTGGTCACGGAAGGCTCGGGAACACCCGTCGGGGGTGCCCGCGTCCAGGTGCTGAGCCTGTCGTCGAAGAACCCGGTCACCGTGGATACGCGGACCGATCGCGACGGGCGCTTCGAGGCGCTCGGCCTGATCGACGGCCCCTACCAGCTGCTCGTCATGGCGCAGGGTTTCGTGCGCGCCGACGAGAAGCCGGTGATGGCGGGCGAAGTCGAGAAGCACGTGGTGCTCGAGACGCAGGGCTCGGCGCGGGTCCAGGTCGGCACGAAGAACGGCCGTCGCCTCAACCGGTACACGGTCAACGTCAAGACCTACATCGCGCAGCAGGAGTCCTACGGCAACCTGCTGCACATCCCGGCGATGCAGGTCGGGCCGCGCGACCTCGACGACCAGGGCTTCTTCAAGGTCTCCGGCCTCGACCCGGGCAACTACGCGCTCGAGGTCAGCGCCGAGGGCTACGCCAAGGCCTACACCGAGCCGTTCCAGATCGCGGTCGGCGGCCAGGAACCCGAGCTCTACGCGAAGCTGTCCGAGGGCGGCACGATCACCGGCACCGTGCTCGGTGAGGACGGCACGCCGATCGACGGCGTCCTCGTCTCCACGCTTCCGAACGAGTTCGAGGAGAACCCGCTGGCCGACATGTTCGCGCCGATGATCCCCTACAAGATCACGAAGGCGGGCGTGCGCACCGGCAAGGACGGCAAGTTCAAGCTCACGCGCCTGACGCCGGGCTCCTACCAGCTCCGGTTCCAGCACCCCGATCACTACACGATCTTCCGCCGCGACCTGCTCGTCGAAGAGGGTCGCGTCACCGACCTGCCCCAGGTCGACATGCAGCGCGGCACGATGCTGCTCGGCTCGGTGATGGTCGACGGAGCGCCGTCCGGCCAGATCAAGGTGCAGGTCAGCGCGGTCCAGGAAGAAGGAGCCGAGAAGCCCAACCTGTTCAGCGCCACCGCGGTCTCCGACCAGGAGGGTCGCTTCGTCGTGCCCAAGCGTCTCCCCCCGGGCCGCTACACGGTCAGCGCCGGCCGCCAGGCGAACCCGTTCCAGATGGTCGTCGACTACCAGCAGACGAAGCAGGAGTTCACGGTCGGGGCGGGCCAGGCCGAGCACGAAGTGCACTTCCGCATCCAGACGCGGTGAGCCGCGGTTCGCCGCCCGGCGGGACGAGTCGCGACGCGGCCCCGCCGGTCTGCTAGAACCTCCCGGATGCCCTCAGACCGGCGTCCGACGACCTACTGGGACTACATCCGCGTCGAAGAACTGCTCGGCCTCCAGGCCGGACGGGACGGTGACGAGAGCGCCCTGACCAACGACGAGGTGCGCTTCATCGTCATCCACCAGATCGACGAGCTGTGGATGAAGCTCGTGCTCCGCGAGCTGACGTCGGCGCGCGACCTGTTCCGCCAGCACCACGTCGCCGAGACCGCCCTGTCCGAGGCGTGTGCCGGCCTGCGACGCGTCGCGCTGACGTTCGAGCTGATGGCGGATCAGTTCCGGCTGATGGAGACGATGCGGACCCGGGCCTACCTGGAGTTCCGCGACAAGCTCTCGCCCGCGAGCGGCTTCCAGTCGGCGCAGATGCGGGAGATCGAGATCCTGATGGGTCTCGAGCACGACCAGCGGATCGCGTTCGGCCACGAGGACAGCTACCTCCGCGCGCTGCGTGGCCCGGACGGCGGCTCGTCCCCCGCGCTGGCGCGCGTGGAGAAGCGGCTCGCCGACCGCCCCTCGCTCAAGGAAGCGATCTACGCGTGGCTCGCCCGCACGCCGATCCAGGGCAGCACACCCGGTGCCCCGGACGACGAGAAGGTCGTTGCCGACTTCGTCGAGGCGTTCCTCGAACGCCAGGCCGCCGGACAGGCCGCGCGGATCGAGAGCGTGCTGGCCGAGCAGGCGTTGACCGGCCCCGACCACGAGCGCCTGCGCGAGCGCTACGGCAAGGAACTCGCGTCGGCGCGGGCCTACCTGACCGGCGAGGATGCCCCCGAGGACGAGCGTGCCGCGCGGCGCCGGCTCCGCGCGGCCATCCTGTTCATCGAGAGCCACCGGGAACTCCCGCTGCTGTCCTGGCCGGGCGAGATCCTCGACGCGCTGATCGCCTGCGAGCAGGCGTCGATCGTGTTCCGCCAGCGCCATGCGCGCATGGTCGAGCGCGTGATCGGCCGTCGTGTCGGCACGGGTGGCTCGGACGGCGTCGACTACCTCGACAAGACCGCGCTCGCCTACCGCGTGTTCCGCGAGATCTGGGCGGCGCGCACGCTGCTGCTCAGGAGCGAACTGGACCCGCCGATCGCGCACGCCGAGTACTACGGCCTGCGCAGCGAGTAGCGGCCGCGTCCGACACGGGTCTGCAGCTCACGCTTCGCCGCGCAGCATCGAGAGGGCCGCGCCGACGTCGCCCTCGCTTCCCAGGTAGAGCGGCACGCGCTGGTGCAGCTCGCTGGCCTCGATGTCGAGGATGTCGCGCGTGCCGTCACTGGCCACGCCGCCGGCGTGCTTCGCGACGAAGGCGAGCGGCGCCGCCTCGAACAGGAGCCGCAGCTTGCCCTGCGGCCGCTCGACCTCACCCGGATACATGTAGACGCCACCCTGGATCAACGTCCGGTGGAAGTCGGCAACCAGGGCTCCCACGTAGCGCGCCGAGCGCTTGCCGCACGGAGCCTCACCGGTCCGGAACGCACGCACCATGCGCTGCGTCGCCTCGTCCCACTTGGCCTCGTTCGACTCGTTGACCGAGTAGCTGCCGGTGCCCTTCGGGATCTGCAGGTTCGGATGGGTCAGGAAGAACGAACCGACCGCGCGATCGAGCGTGAAACCGTGCACCGGCCCCCCGACGGTGTAGACGAACATCGTCGCGGGCCCGTAGAGCAGGTAGCCCGCGGCCACCTGCTCGGAGCCCTTCCGCAGGAAGTCCTCGAGGCTGGCGACCGTGCCCGGCTCGCGTCGACGATGGACGCTGAAGATCGTGCCCATCGGCAGGTCACAGTCGACGTTGCCGGAGCCGTCGAGCGGATCGTGCAGCAGCACGTACTTGGCGTTCGCGTGCTGCTCGAAGACGAACGGTTCTTCGATCTCCTCCGAGGCCATGGCGGCAACCACCGGCACGCGGTCGAAGACCTCGCGGAAGATCTCGTTGCTGACGACGTCGAGCTTCTTGACCTCTTCGCCTTGGACGTTGACGTCCCCGGTCTTCCCCAACCTCCCCTCGAGCGCCGCACGCAGCACGTTGTTCGCGATCAGGCGGCCCGCGAGGGTCACGCGGTTGAGGATCGTCGACAGATCACCGGACGCAGACTTGGCAGCCTGGTCGCGGAAGAAGACGTCGGCGAGGGTCAGATGCTTGACGAAGTCGGCCATGGCGTGGGAATCCCGAGGTGCGGGGTCTCTTTCCATGATCGGCGTGTCATGCGTCTGGATGTAGCCCGACGCTGGGTCCCGGACGCAGCAACCGGGGCGCGAGCATGGCACGACCGGATTCGACCGGGCACGGTCACTGCCCGGCCAGGAAGCGCGCCACACGCTCACCGAACGGCCCGGACCGGTCGATGGGGATGTTGTTGTGCCCGTAGCCTTCGGCCAACACGAAGTCCGTCGGCCCAGCCAGCTGCTCCGCCAGGTCCCTCCCGTGCGCGGCCGGCACGATCCGGTCCCGATCGCCGTGCAGGATGAGAGCCGGCACGCGGACCTCAGCGGCCAACGCCCCGCTGTCGAAGCGGTGCCGCAGGAACCAGCCGATCGGCAGCCACGGATAGCGCTCGCGACCGGCCCGCTCGATGGACACCGGGGGCGCCCGGAGCACGATCCGGTCGACGAGGCCCCGCGCGGCGAGGTGGACCGCCGAGAAGGTCCCGAGCGACGTCCCCACCGCCGTCCGCGGCAGCGCGCCGAAGCGCGTGCCGACGTAGGCCGCCGCCGCCTCGGCGGCGGCCAGGACCCCATCCCGGGTCGGGCTCCCGTCGCTGTCCCCGTAGCCGGGGTACTCGACGACCACGCCGTGCTGCCGGTAGGCGGGGAACCGGAGCGCGTGGCCGAGGCCCGAGCGCAGGTCCTCCCCGTTGCCGACGAACGCCACGACGATGCCCTCTGCGTCCCGCCCCGCGGACGCGACCGCCACGCGGAACGTGCCGCCATCCGGGTGATCGATCCGCACCACCTCGACGCCCACCGGGACGTCGAGCGGGACACCGCGGCCGAAGCCGGCGCCCACGAAGATCAGCCGTTCCTGGAACAGCCAGAACAACCCGATCACGCCGAGGTAGAGCGCGATCCCGACACCGAGCCACGTCATGACGCGTCGCCGACTCACCGCGGCCATGCCCATCCGCAGCGCTTGGTTTCAGACCAGATCACTGTCCCCGATCGTGTACCACCAGTGCGCACGCAGCCAGTCGGTGGTGAACCGCTCGTCGAAACTGTTGTGGCCCAACCTCCGCTCGAGGTAGGTGCTCGACGGCACGACCTCGAACCCCGTGCCCACGAGCGCAGCCCGCTCCGGCGAGCTGTCGGAGAACACCGCCATGACCACGTCGCGGCCCCGGGCCCGGGCCACGCGCGTCGCCGTCGCCACCAGCGCCGCATGGGCTGCGTCGTCGCCGGGCATGCAGAGCCAGTCCGCGATCGTGCAGGCCTTCGGCACGAGCTCGTGCTCGGGCCGGAGCACGACGAACCCCACGAGGCGTCCATCCCGCCGGGCCGCGTGGAACTCGTAGGTCGACGCGGCGCCCGGGATCATTCCGTAGCGCCAGTCGAGGTAGCGCTGGTCGCGCCGCACGAGGCAGGACCGCGGCCCGACCATCGCTGCGTAGAGCTCGTCGACGTCCGCCGGGATCGCATGGACGCGCGCGACCTCGATGTCGCCCGGCACCGCATCCGAACCGTCGCGCGCCGCACGGCACAGGTAGTCGACCACCCGCACGTGCGTGTAGCCGAGGTAGCGCTCACCGATGCGCTCTGCCACCCGCACCGGGTAGCCGTAGACCAGCGTGTCCCCCGCCTCGCGGCACGCGTCGAACCACGGGCGCGCCGTGTTGACGAACAACCCGGGCCGCTTGAGGCCCGCGCGGTGCTCCTGGAGCACGAAGCTGTCGACGGCGTGCACGAACACACTCTCGCCGAAGGCCGTGTCGCAGACCTGCGGCACGCCGGCGTAGTGGGCCGCGACCTCACCCTCGGGCGTCGCGGCCACCCAGATGCGCCGACCGGCCGGATTCCGCTCGAACTGCCAGGACCAGAAGTCGGGATCCCGGTCGACGTAGCCCTCGCCACAGACCTCGCGGAACACGCGGTTGAAGCCGGCGAGGATGCTCGGCTCGTCGCCCGCACGGAAGGGACGGATGTCGTAGCTGCGTTCGGTCACGGTCTATCGATCATCGACCGGATCGGTCGCGAGACTTCGGCAGAAGCCCGTCACGAGCGCCGCGAGACGCCCCTGCGCCCGTTGCCCCGCCTCGACGACTTCCGCGTGCGACAGCGGCACCGGGGAGATGCCCGCCGCGTGGTTGCTGATCAGGGACAGCCCGACGACCCGCGTGCCCATCGCACGGAGTGCCATCGCCTCCGGCACCGTGCTCATCCCCACGGCGTCCGCTCCGAGCGCCCGCAGCATGCGGACCTCGGCCGGCGTCTCGTAGGTCGGCCCGGACAGCCCGGCGTAGACACCGCGCTTCAGCTCGGCGTCCAGGGACCCGAGCCGGGCCATCAGCGCACGGTCGTAGACCGCGGACTGGTCGGAGAAACGCGGACCGAACGCATCGACGTGCGGGCCCGTCATGGGGCTGGCACCGGTCAGGTTCAGGTGATCCTCGATCAGCATCAGGTCGCCGGGCACGAAGTCCGTCCGGATGCCGCCCGCGGCGTTGGTCAGCAGGAAGGCCGGGACACCGGCCAACCGGAGGGAGCGTAGACCGCGCACGACGTCCCCGACGGACCAACCCTCGTAGCGATGCACGCGCCCCGTCACGCAGACGACGGGCAGACCGCCGACGCGGCCCACCACGACGCTTCCACCGTGTCCCTCGATGCGGGGAACCGGCCAGTGCGGCAACTCGGCGCACGGCACTTCGACGCGGTCCTCGACCACGTCCGCGAAGGCCTTGAGACCACTGCCGAGCACCATGCCGAGCCTGCATGTGTCGACACCGAGCCGCGCGAGCGCCGCGGCGAGCGCCTCCACCCGCATCCGCTCGGCGGGGCCGTTCGGATCGTCCGCCGTCGGATTCATGCGAGCACACCCGCGAGGCACGCGGTCATGCAGGTCGCGATCGCGCCGGCGAACATCGCGCGGAACGCGATCCTCGCGAACTCCGACTTCCGCTCGGGAGCCATCGCGCCGAGTCCACCGATCTGGATCGCGACCGAGCCGATGTTGGCGAAGCCGCACAGCGCGAACGACGCGATGCGCACGGTCCGCTCCGACAGCTCGGCCTTCATCGCGCCCAGGTCCTGGTACGCAACGAGCTCGTTGAGCACGATCTTCTTGCCGAGCAGCTGGCCCAGCGTCGCGATCTCATCGGCCTGGACGCCCATCACGGCAGCGATCGGTGAGAACGCCCAGCCGAGCAGTCGGTCGAGCGACAGGCGCTCACCGGGCTCGAGGAGCCACCGTTCGACGGCGATCCAATCACCGACGTGACCGAGCAGCCAGTTCGCGACGGCCATCAGCCCCAGGAACGCGACGAGCATCGCGCCGACGTTGAGCGCGAGCTTCAGCCCGTCCAGAGCACCGTTCGCCGCGGCCTCGACGACGTTGCTCGCGGTCTTCTCGTTCGACAACACGACCTTGCCGAGCGTCTCGGGACGCTCGGACTCCGGCCAGAGCAGCTTCGAACAGACGAGGCCCGCCGGGACCGCCATGACGCTCGCCACCATCAGGTGCCCCGGCTCGATGCCGAAGCCGACGTAGAGCGCGAACACCCCGCCCGCGATCGTCGCGAAGCCCCCGGTCATCACGGCGTGGACCTCGCTCTGCGTCATGCTCGACAGGAAGGGCCGCACCAGGAGCGGAGCTTCGGTCTGGCCGACGAAGATGTTCCCGCAGGCGGACAGCGACTCGGCGCCCGAGGTCCCGAGCAGTCTGGCCATGACGATCGCCATGCCGCGGACGACGAACTGCATCACGCCGAGGTGGTAGAGCACCGCCATGAACGACGAGAAGAAGATCAGCGTCGGCAGCACCATCGTCGCGAAGATGAAGCCCAGCCCGGCCGTCGCCCCCGCCGCGCCCCCGGAGACCGTGATCGGGTCCCCGCTGCCCAGGACGCCGAACACGAACTCCGTTCCCTGCGCCGACAGGTCGAGGAAGCTCTTGACGCCCTCTCCGACCGAGTAGAGCCAGCGGTTCCCCGCATCCCAGAAGAGGAACGTCGCGCCGAGCACGGCCTGGATGAGCAGCCCCATGCCGACGAGGCGCCAGGACACCGCCTTCCGATCGCGGGACAGCGCGTAGCAGAGGCCGACCAGCAACAAGAGGCCACCGAGGGAGATGAGACGGAGCATCTTGGCCGGGATCGGACACCATCCCCCGCCCGCGCGCCACGCCGAAGCCCGCGCCGACCCGCCAAGACATCCCGCCGGGCTGCCGCTACTCTCGCACCCCGATGGAGTCGATCCCCGAAGGTGCGGCCCGCGTCCCGCTCGATGGCGACGAGGACGACCTGCTGATCCGCGAAGAGCCGCTGTGGATCGAATGCCACGGCGCTCGGCTCCTGACGATGCGCACGCCCGGCCGGGACCGCGAGCTCGTGGTCGGCCACCTCCTCGACGAGGGCGTGATCCAGCAGGCGGCCGACATCGCGGAGACGGTCGAGATCCCGGGCGAGCCCGGCGCCCTGCGACCGGACACGATCCGGATCACGCTGAGGCGCCCCAGCGATGCGCGCATCGAGGGGCGCCTGACCCGCACGCACGAGATCCGACCGTCGTGCGGGATCTGTGGACTCGTCGACGCCGACACGCTGCTCGACGACATGCTCCCGCTCCTGACCGGGACTCCTCGGCTGACCCTCGCCGACATCGAAGCCCGGCGGCAGCGCTTCGACGCCGAGCAGCCGCTGTTCCACGCCACCGGCGCGAGCCACGCCGCCATGATCTTCGGACCCGACGGTGAGGTCTGGGGACGCGGCGAGGACGTGGGGCGTCACAACGCCGTCGACAAGGCCATCGGCACGGCCGCGCTCGCCGGACACCCGCTCGAGCACGGCACGGCCATGCTGTCGGGACGATCCGGCCTCGACCTCGTGTTGAAGTGCCTCCGCGTGCGGATCCCGATCCTGCTGTCGGTCTCGGCACCCTCCGCCGTCAGCGTCGAGGTCTGTCGATCCGCCGGAGCGACTTTGGTGGGCTTCGTGCGGCCGGAGCGCACCAAGGTCTACTGCAGCGGAGGCCGGCTCGGATGAAGAAGACGCGCCTCGTCCTGTTCGGCCTCGTCACGGGCGTGGTCGCGCTCACCAGCATGCAGATCGTGCGCGCACTGGCCGACGGCAGCGCACCGCACCGCTTCGACCCCGTGAGCCTTCCCGCAGACGGAGACGCGTGGAACCGCAGACCGGATCTCGTCGTGGATCCGCGCGCCGGCCACCGCCCGCGCCGCCAGCACGCGGAGTCCTTCGAGGCGGCTCCGCTCGGTCAGCCCGACCAGACCAGCACGACGACCCGGAGCACCAATGCACAGGGGCTCGTCCGCAGCGCGGAGCTCCCGCTCGACGTGCCGGGACCGCGCGTCCTCGTCCTCGGCGACGATCTGACGATGGGCCATGTCGATGCAGCGTCGAACTGGACGGCGGGGCTCGAGCAGGGACTCCGCCAGACCGGCCGACGCAACGCGCCCGCCTTCCCGGGCGCGACGGTCCTCAACGCCGCCTGTGATGCCTACAGCCTGGTCCACTACGCGCTGCGGGGCCCGGAGCTGGTCGAGCGCTACGCCCCCGAGGTCGTCGTCGTGGCGATCGCGACCGGCAACGACGTGACGGGCCTCGACGACCGGAGCCTGCCGCACTCGGACGATGCGGGCATGGCGATCGGTCCCGACTTTCCGGCGGCAGCCGATCCGCTGGCACTCGGTCCTCGGGCCCTCCGCGCCTGCCCCGAGCACCAGGAGTTCGCGAAGCTCGGGCTCGCGCACGCCGCCTACCGCCAAGCACTCCCGGAGCGGGATGCGTTCCTCGAGCGGAAGGCGCGCCAGGCCCTGCTCTGGCTCCTCGAGATCGCACCCCGCGGCCGCCTCCTCGTCGTGCTGGTCCCACCCGCCGACCTGGCGCGGCCGGCCGAAGCCGCCGCGCTCTGCTCGGACGAGGGCCGCGAGCTCCTCGCGTCCGACGTCCAGCGGCAGGCCCATGAACAGGTCCTGTCGCTGTGCCAGACGCTGGGCGTCGCCTACGTCGACGCGCTGCCCGCACTCCGCGACGCGCCGTCGGCCGACACCTACCGGACCGACGGACACCTCGGAGCGGCTGGCCATCGAACGATCGCGGACCTCGTCCTCGAGAGGGTGCGCGGGCTCGCACGGCTTCGCTGACGGCAGCGGCACCCGTCGTCGGCGCGGCCTTCCTCGGGCCCGGTGCGGCACCTACCGTCGCCCGGATGCCTCCGACCGACTCGTCTCGCCGGACACGGACAGCGTGCGCGCTGGTCCTGGCCATGCAGGCTCTCGGCTGCATGCCCTGGCAAACCGCAGCTGCCACCGCCGCGGACGCGAACGCGGGCTCCCGCGACAACACGCCGTCCGATCCGCTGCCGGTCCTTGCCCACGGCCTCGAGGTCGTGCGAGCACGCCCCGGGACGGAGATCACCGATCCTGATCTGCGCGCACGCATCGCGGCGAGCGGGCATCCGTGGAAGGTGCGGGACCGCGCGACCGGCATCGAGATGGTGCTGGTGCTGCCCGGCGAGTTCCGGATGGGGTCACCCAACTCGGAAGTCGGCAGGGACGACGACGAAGGACCGCAGCACCGCGTGCAGCTCACCCGGCCCTTCTACCTCGGGAGGACAGAGGTCACCCAGGCGGCGTGGCAGCGGCTGATGGGCCCGACGCCCACGTTCTTCCCGGGCGCGGACCGCCCCATCGATCCGTCGCTCCGCGACGTCGAGTCCTTCTTGGCGAAGGCCAACGCCGGGGCCCCCGACGGCTTCCCACCGCTGCGGCTGCCGACCGAGGCCGAGTGGGAGTTCGCGTGCCGCGCCGGGTCGGACGGCCCTTGGCACTTCGACGGCGCCATCGGTCATGACCAGGTGAACTTCAACGACGGAGACGTCGGGCGTGCGATCGTCGTGGACGGGCGACTCGAGGTGACGTGGCGGACTCCCCCGTCCCCTGCATGTCGGATGGCGACCGCGCGCGCAGGCGCACTCGCGCCGAACGGCTTCGGGCTGCACGACATGCACGGCAGCCTCTGGGAGTGGTGCGCGGACCGGTACGAGGCCCGCGCCTACGACGGCCGGGAGGGGCTCACGGTCGACCCGTTCCTCGAGCCCGAGGAGGACGATCTCCGCGTGCTGCGCGGAGGATCCTGGTACGACCGCCTGCATCTCTGCCGCAGCGCCGTGCGCGACGCCGGAGCCCCGCACGTCCGCAGCAACCGCATCGGCTTCCGGGTCGCCCGTTCGCTCCGGTCACCCGGGGAGGAAGACCGATTCGGCGCCGAGGCACCGCGGGGCGGGTCAACGAGCCGCTGACGCGACGGCCTCGGCTTCGCTGGTCGCCGAGCGAGGCAGTGCAACCAGCGTCAAGGCCGAGAGCAGTGCCGTCGCGACCCCGACCCAGAGCGCGACCGCGTAGGTGCCGGTCGAGGCGAACAGGAAGCCCATCATCGGCAGCGTGAACAGCTGCACGCCGCGGGAGAGGTTGTAGAGACCGGACGCAGCCGTCGCGCGGACGCCACGCGGGTAGAGCTCCGCGAAGAAGACGCCAAAAGCCGACCACGTCCCCGCACCGAGCCCGACGGTCGCCAACACGAACGCGAACAGCACGAAGTCGTCGGCGAGTCGCTCGAAGCCGAGCCCCATCGCAGAGAGCCCCAGCGCGAACAGCGCGCTGAACGCGACGAAGACCGTCCGCCGCCCGAACCGGTCGGCGCACCAGCCGAACGCCACGTCGGCGAACACGTGCACGAGCGCCAGCGACACGTGGAACGTGCCGACGAAGCCGAGCGAGAAGCCGCCGTCCTTGAGCAGCGCCGAAGGCAGCCAGGCGAAGCAGCACCAGAATCCGGTCATGTGCAGCGCCAGCACCGTGAACAGCACGAGCGAGGGGCGCAGCAGCGCGCCCCGCAGCATGTCGAGACCCGGGCGCACGCGGGCCCCGACGCGTTCGTCACCGTCTCCCGGCATCGCCCAACGTGCCATGAGCACGAGCAGCGCCGGCAGCGCCGACGCGACGTAGGCGGCACGCCAGCCGACGGAGGGCGCCACGAAGCAGCCCACGAGCGCAGCCAAGCCCATGCCGACCGGCGTCGCAGCCTGGAGAAGGCCCGCCGCGCGTCCGCGCAGACGTTCGGGGTAGGCCTCGGCGACGGCAGCATGGCCGACCCCCCATTCACCACCGACGCCCAACCCGGTCAGGACCCGCGCGCAGAGCAGCGTCCCGACCCCGTCCGCCAGTCCAGTGCACAGGGCACCGGCCGAGAAGAACAGGATGCTCGTCGACAGCGCGCGGCGACGGCCGACGCGATCCGCCATGCGTCCGAACGCGAAGCCGCCGATCGCCGATGCGCCCAAGGTCGCCCCCTCGATCCACGCGAGCTGCGCGACGTCGATGCCCAGGTCCTGCTGCACCGCCAGCTTGACGAACGCGAACAGGATCAGGTCGTAGAAGTCGAAGGCCCAGCCGAGCCAGCAGAACAGCAGCACGCGGGCCTTGGCCCCGCGCATGACCTCACCGAGCACCATGGGCGGCGGAGGCTAGCCGCCGACGTCCTGATCGACCAGGAAGTGGATGATCCGCACGGCCGTTCCCCCGCGGGTCCCCTCGGGCCGTGGCTTGGTCCGAAGTCGCAGCGAGTGCGGTCCGAGCGGCAGCCCGGCCTCGAACACGTGGCTCCACGGCAGGTGCAGCCCGCCACTCCAGCGCGTGAAGAGATCGACGTCCTGCCATGCCCCGCCGTCGACCGACCAGGAGAGCACGCCTGCGTCGGGGCCCGCGGGAACGAGAACCCCACACGCACGCCCCTCGAACGCGAGTTCACTCACGGCGTCCGGGGCCTCGGCGACGAGACACGGCACGTCGACGTAGCCCGCACGTGTCCCGGCCCCGTCCTTCGGCCGCCACGACGGATCGAGACGGAAGCCGTCGACGACACTCGCAGCGGACGGCGGCACCAGGACACCGCCCTGGTAGCAGGCCGCATCGATCGGCGAAGGCAGCGCGTGGTTCGCGGGCGAACGGTCCACGGCTGCGAACGCCCGGTCCAGCAGCTGGCCGATGCGTTCGGCGTAGAGACGCTGCCCGAACGGCGAAGGATGCAGGTCGCGGAAGTCGTCCTTCCACGTGAACTCTCCGCGCGCGATCCGCCACGTCACGTCCGACGCGAGGTCGAGGGACGGAATGCGATACCGCTCCGCCACGTCCTCGTGCGCCGCCAGGACCTCCGGCACGTCCCCCTTCCGGATCGCGCGCATCTTGTCCGGATCGACGAAGTGGAGCGCGACGATCCCCATGCCGGGGTCCGTGCGGCGCGCGGCGCGCACGATTCCCTCGTAGCCGCGCACCATCTCGACAGGCGTCCGGCCGTTCGTCGAGTCATTGACCGCAGCTTCGACGAAGAGCAGATCGACGGGCCCCTGGCCAAGAGCGTGCGCGCGGAGGCGGAACGCCCCGGGCGTGCTCCCGAACGACGGGATGCCGGCGTTGACGAACTCGAGCTCGACGCCCGGCAGTCGTGTGGCGAGGAACTCGCTGACCATGTCACGCCAGCCGGGGTTGTGCGTGATCGAGCCGCCCAGGAACGCCACGCGGCCTCGACCCGCCGCTCGCATCCGCCGGATGCTCGGACCGATGCCGTCCCGGAGCACGCCCGGGGCACCGCCCTCGACCGTGTGCCGCAGCACGAAGTCGACGATCGGCCCGGGATCGCGCAGCGCGTGCGGATGGTGGCCGACGCCCGGTTTGCGGATCACGTCGATCGTGCCGCCGAGGGCACGGTACCGCGCCTCGACGACGTCCGAGTTCTCGGTGATGGGCACGACGTCGTCGGCGTCGCCGCAGACGTGCAGGATCGGAATCCCCGCCTCCGCCAGCGGCGCGAGCAGATCGATCGGGTTGCCGCCGAACTCGGCGACGGACTCTTCGGTCAGACCGAGAGCCTCGAGGCAGCGCGCCCAGGATGCGGCGTGGCCCTGGCCCGCCCCCTTCCCGCCGGGCCACGAGCGGATGTCACAGACCGGTGCGTCGCCGTAGAGGCATGCGATCCGCTCCGGGTGCCGCGCGGCGTAGCGGTAGATCAGAAGCCCCCCCCGGCTCATCCCCTCGAACGCGAAGCGCTCCGCCAGACCGAACTCCTCGCGAACCAGGTTGTAGGCCCCGTCCCACGCGGCGAGCGCAGTCTCGTTCGCGTAGAGATCGGCCACGTCGACGTGGACGAGGTGGAAACCCCGCGCGAGCAGGTCGAGGTCGGCCGCCGGCTCGTGGCCGAAGAAGCGTGCGCGTGCGATCCACGGGTGGCCCTCCGCCGGGATCTCCGGCGCGACCACGACGAGCTTCCGGCCGTTCACCGGGCGCTCGTGGCGGACGTAGCCGTGCCACAGAGCCGTCCCGGCCTCGGCGAACTGTGGCTCGCCTTCCAACCAACCGAGCGAAGTCAGGAATCGCTCGACGGACCGCATCGTCCGCCCGAAGTCGCCGGTCTTCCGACTGGCATTGAAGAAGCCGTGCCCACGACCCGGGTAGACCTCGAGGTCACAGCGCACATCGACGGCCGCCAGGGCCGCGCGGAACGCTTCCGCCTGCGCGAACGGCACGGTCTTGTCCGCGGTCCCGTGCGCGATCCACGTCGGCGGCAGCCCGGCTCGCACGTGGTGCTGCGGGGAGATCGCGCGGCCGTTCGGGCCGACGCGCGCGCCGCCGAAGCCGGTCGGCCCGGTGTCGAGCACCGGATTGAACAGCATCATCGCAGCCGGCGACGGCCCGCCCGCGTCGACGCCTTCCTCCAAGGGAGGGATACACGCGACGGTCGCCGCGAGGTGGCCTCCCGCCGACCCACCCGCCACGGCGATCCGCGTCGGGTCGACGCCCAGGCGCTCGGCGTGTGCGACGACCGCCCGGAACGCGGCCTGTGCGTCGGCGACCGCATCCTGCGGGGTCGTGCCGTGGGGACGCAGCGTCCGGTACTCGGCGCTGATCGACACGATCCCGCGGCCGGCCAGGTGTCGGGAATGCGGCGCGAACTGGTCGCGCGGACCGCCGACCCAACCGCCGCCGTGGAAGAACAGGATCGCAGGACGGGCTGTCCCGGGCCCCTCCGGCAGGAACGCGTGGAGTCGGAGCTCGACCTCGCCGACCTGTCGGAAGAC